>CAZODG010000027.1:0-14019 GCA_964578525.1 uncultured Actinomycetota bacterium | reverse complement strand
CTTCATATTTAATGCTCAGTTCTTTTATATCCCTTTCCAGCTCTACTTTCCTGGTCAACAAATCTTTATATGATTTCTCCTGCTCTGCAACTTTAGTTCTTATCAACTCCTCGGCTTCAAGTTCTGCTTTCTGTTTTATATCCTCAGCAATCTTATGAGCAGATACAAGTGCTTCCTGAATCACTTTTTTCATTTCACCTGATTCTTTATTTCCCTCGTATTTTAGTCTTTCGATATTTTCTTGAAGATCTTTTTGAGATCTTTGTAATTTATCGAATTCCGCCGTAAGAATGTCCAAAAATTTATCGACCTCTTCAGGTTTATATCCTTTAAATACGACATGAAATTCTTTTTTCTGGATACTCTCCGCATTTATATTCATTATTTCCTCCCCATATTTTTATCCGTATATATCTATATTTTATAAAAAGCTGCAAAAATACTGCAGCTTTTTATTCAAGAAGATCTTTCAGCTCATTTGCTCTCTTTTTAGCATTTTCTATGGCTCCGTAAACTATTTCATCAAGTCTATTTCTTTCAAATTCTTTAAGGGCTCTTTCTGTTGTACCGCCAGGAGATGCAATCCTTTTGATTAAATCATCAAGTTCGGTTCCGGACCTTTCAATGACAGCTGCTGCTCCATTCATGGTGCCGGCCACCAATTTTTTGGATGTTTCCGGATCCAGCCCATTTTTTATTCCAGATTTTATCAAATATTTACAAAAAAGAAAGAAATAGGCCGGTCCGCTTCCACTTAAGGCAGTCGCTATATCCTGGTATTTATCATCGATTATCACATAATCTCCTGTGCTTTTTATCAATTTTTCAGTAAAAGATAAATCCTCATCTCTCGCAAATCTGCCCCTGCTTATGGCAGCCATACCCTTTCTGAACAACGCGGGATAGTTGGGCATTACACGTATGACCGAAGCATTCGAATCCAAAAATTTTTCTATGTAATCCGTAGATACTCCGGCTGCAATACTTATGATTGAATTTAACTTATGATCGAAACAGGTCCTGATCTCGCCCAGTACGGATTTAATATCCTTTGGTTTCACAGACAAAAGAATATATCTGCTTTTTTTTATGACATCCGGAATTCCTTCGGCCAGACATAAATTATAATTTGTTTTAATATAGTTTCTGCGGGAATCGTCTATATCGTAGGATATAATTTCATCAGTATTTAAAAAGCCTGAATCCAGTATTCCTCCAAGTATTGCTTCGCCCATATTTCCGCAGCCTATTATTCCCAGCTTATAACTGCACAAATAAATATCCTCTTTTTTTAAAAGTGATCATAAAAACCCTCTTCCCGCAGCAGTTCCTTTTCATCGGAACTGACTTCTACGTTTAAGGGGGTAATTAAAAAGACTTTTTCTGCTACTTTTTTAATATTCCCTTCCAGAGCATAGGTGAGCCCGCTGCAAAAATCGATTATCCTTTTACCCAATTCCTGATCAGCTTTCTGCAGATTGATTATCACGGGAATATTATCCTTGAAATTGTCAGCAATTATCTGTATCTCCTCGAATTCTTTGGGCTCCGCAACGAAAACCCTTGATTTGACTGCATCTCTTCCGGAACCGATCAATGAAATTTTTCTGGACGGTTTTGAACCAAAAATATGACCCCTCCTTGGACTCTCTTTTTCATGAGCTTCATGAACAGAATCTATTTTACCACTTTTGTCCCTCAATGTTCTGACTTTTACTTTTTCTGTTTCCATGCCTTCCGTCTCGTCCAGATCTATTTCATCTTCATCGGATATACCAAAAAAAGAAAGAGTCTTCTTAAAAAATCTACTCATTTGACCTCCTCCGTACGATTAAAATTTATTTAAAAATAATAGAACCGATCCTTATCATTGTGGCACCTTCCTCAATGGCCACCCTGTAATCATTGCTCATCCCCATTGATAGCTCCCTTAACCCGATATTCTTAAAATCTTTTATCGACCTGTCGCGGAGAATTCTTAATCTGCTAAAAATTTCCCTTATGTATCCGAAGTTATCCGTTAAAGGCGCGACAGTCATCAGTCCCTCTAAACTTATGTTTTTAAAATCGAACGATTTTTCAATAAAATCACGCAAATCCTCCGGATTCATGCCATATTTAGACTGTTCCCCTGAAATGTTGACTTCTGCTAATAATCTTTGAACTTTATTTAATTTTTTGGCTTCATCATTTATTTTATTTAAAGTACTTATATCATCAATTGAATGTATAAATTCTACCAGCGGAACCACTATTTTTATTTTCCTGCTCTGAAGATGTCCAATAAAATGCCACAGCGGACCTCCTTTGATCGCATTATATTTTTCTTCCAGTTGATCTGCTCTATTTTCACCAAAATTCCTGATACCCATATTGTAAACCGATTTTACCTGTCCGGCAGAAGCATATTTGGTAGCAGCTATGATTTTTATATCTCTGCTGTCTCTACCGATTTTTTTACAGACAGCATCTATTTCTTTTTTTAGATTATTGATATTCCCTCTTAATCTTTCAGCTTCTTTGATTGGGTCAATGCTATCTTCCATAATTTAATAATTATAATTACTCTATAATTGCTATTCCTGCCTGTCTTCCGGTTTCTTTATTTCTCCTGTGTGAAAAAAAATTCTCATCACAACAAGTGCACTTCCCACAGTCATAAACATTTTCTTCGCTTATCCCTGATTTTTCCAGCTGCATGCGATTTAGATTAACAAGGTCCAAAAAAATATCATTGTTTTTCTTTGTGAAAAAGCTTCCCAACCCAAATTTATCCGTAAATATTTTTAAAATATTATTATCGATTTTATAACAGCATTTTCTTATACTGGGACCAAAAGCAACAAAAATATCTTTGCTTTTACTTCCGAAATTTATCTTCATATATGAAATTACTTTTACTGCCATTTCCTGCAGGGTCCCTCTCCATCCGGCATGAACAGCGGCAATCACTTTATTGTTTATATCCGTCATAAGTATTAGATTGCAGTCTGCCCCCATCACCATAATCGGTATATTTTTCAAATCAGTTATCAGACAATCAGCTTCTTTCATAATATTGTCTGATTCAAGGTTCATGTTTTTATTGATATTCAATATATTTGTTCCGTGTACCTGTTTTGCCGAATATATTTTCCTATTTTTTCCCGGTTCAAGTATCTTTAATATCATTTCCCTGTTTTTCCTGACATTTCCCTCACTCTCGCCAGCATAGTAATCAATATTAAAAGAATCTGATCCACCGTTACCTTGTACGCTTTTACTGGTTGTAAAACAAAAAATTATTCCATGATTATTTTTTAAATAATTCGATAAATACACAGGAAGGTTATGCACCGATATATTTTCCATACCTATCATTTCAAACTTTCCGTTCATTTGAGATATATTATTTCTTATTTTTTCTCAAGAAAGTAGGTATATCAAGATAATCGTCATCCTCTATAGACTTGAAGTCATCTTCCGATATTTTTTTTAAATCTTCTTTTTTAGGTTTTTCGGATAATATCTCTTTTTCAAATTCAAATAATTTTTTCTCTACTTCTTTTTTCCTCTTCTGACTTTCATCAGCTTTTACCTTTGGGGCTTTCCGGGATTCGAATCCGGTTGCAATGATAGTGACCTTTACATTATCATTCATACTTTCATCGATAACCGCTCCAAAGATTATGTTGGCATTTGGGCTTGAAGCATTTCTTATGATTTCTGCTGCCTGATTGACTTCAAAAAGTTTTAAATCCGGCCCGCCGGATATATTGAGCAGAATTCCATTTGCCCCTTCTATTGAAGTTTCGATCAATGGACTGTTGATCGCATTCTGAGCAGCTTTGATTGCCCTGCTTTCACCTGACGCCGTTCCGTCTCCCAGTATTGCATTTCCTGCATTTTTGATAATCGATTTTACATCCGCGAAATCCAGATTAATAAGCCCGGGCAGAGTTATTAAATCAGTGACCCCTCTTACACCTGCCCTCAGTACATTGTCGGCCAATCTAAAAGCATTAAGAAGTGTTGTATTGTCATCGGAAATCTCCAGCAGCCTGTCATTTGGTATGATTATCAGAGTATCTACTTTGTCTTTTAAATCGTCGATTCCTTCTTCGGCCTGACACATCCTCTTTCTGCCTTCAAATGTGAATGGCTTTGTTACTACCGCAATCGTCAGACACCCCGCTTCTCTGGCAGCCGCTGCAATAATAGGAGCGGCACCGGTTCCTGTCCCGCCGCCTTCGCCTATGGTCAAAAAAATCATATCCGCATCTTTTACAACCTCTTTAATAGATTCTAAAGATTTTTCCGCAGCTACTCTTCCTATTTCAGGGTTAGATCCTGCACCCAGCCCGCTTTCACCTATCAGTACTTTCCTGTCTGCACTTGACATCATAAGCGCCTGGGCATCAGTATTTACCGCCACGAATTCACATCCGCTCAAATTATCTTCCATCATCCTATTTATGGCATTACTGCCCCCTCCGCCTACTCCTATTACTCTTATGACTGCGTAATAGCTTTTATCAAAATCCATACTCACTGCTATCACCTACTTTCATTTTTTAAAATTTTTAAAATAAACTCTTTAAATCTGTTAACAAAAGTATTTTGCTCTTTCTTTTCTCCGATCTGGTCCAGAGTCCGGTAATTCTTCATCTGATAAGCATATTTTAACAAACCCACTCCCGTGGAATAGATAGGATCACTTATCACTTCCTGGGGTCCTTCTGTGTCGCATGGAACCCCCAATCTTACAGGTAAATTAAAAACAGAATTTGCCAGCGGAGCCAAACCTTTAAGCATAGATGATCCTCCTGTTATAACCAGCCCGCAGGGAACTTCGTGTATGAAACTATAACCTTCAACCTTTTCTTTAATAAGGCTCAGCATTTCCTTAACCCTGCAATTAACTATATTATACAATCTTATATTTAATGTTGTCTTATTACTATCTATCTTTATGTCGCCTATATTTACTTTATTTAAAGTATCATAAAAATTGAAGTCTACATTGGCAAATTTTCTTTTGATTTCTTCCGCTTTTGGAAGTGTGATGTTGAGACCAATGGAAATATCGTTCGTTATCAAATCTCCCCCTACAGGCAGACAATATGTAAATACCATCTTCTTGTCTTTATATATTGCAACATCGGTCGTTCCCCCTCCTATATCAAGGAGTATTACTCCGCTCTCTTTTTCTTCCGAGGTCAGCACTGCCTCGCTTGAGGCAAGCGCCTCTATTATTATGTCCTCTATTTCAACTTTAGCAGCTCTTACGCTATTTACCACATTATTTATAAGAGAAGCTGTTCCGTAAACAGCCAGCAGTTCGACAGATAATTTATTTGCCGATAAACCTATCGGATCAATAATGCCTTTTTCCTCATCAATGACAAATTGTTTGATCAGGGTGTGTATGATCTCATATTGAGAAGACAGGTTTACTTTATTTGCCGTTGAAATAAGTCTGTCTACATCTGCTTTTCTTATTATATTATTGGGTGAATTGATATTTACATCGCACCAGTTACTGATAAAAGAAATATGCTTTCCCGTTACTCCTATGTAGGCACTATCAACAAATACCTTTGTGGTTCTTTCTGCCATTTCTATCGAATGAAGTATAGACTTTGTTGCTTCGCTGATATCAACAATAAGACCCTTCTTGATGCCATTGGAATGGGAAATCCCATAACCTTTTATTTTAAGTATATTGTTTTTTTCTACCTTTCCGATCAAAGTGGTGATTTTAGTAGTTCCTATATCAATACCTGCAATGTATTCTTCATTTGCCGACAATTGGACCTCCGCTATCTTATCTTAATACAGGACTTTCCGGACTTCTTATATCGATTACATTATAATCCGTTTCTTCCTCTAATATCTGTTTTAGTATTTCTATTTTTTTAACCGTATCGCTGCTGTCACCGAAAATTATTTCTTTTCCATCTATGGTTTCGAATACTATATCTCCTGAAATATTGTCTTCAAGCCTTGCCTCGTTTATCGTATTTTTCATTTCGCTGTCAAAAGCTTTATAAATATCTATGCAGCTCAATGCGTTCTTTTTGGCAATTTTTTCTCCTATGCTAACATTATAACTGACTGCATTTTTTATCAGAAGTAAATCTTTGTAACTATTAAGATTTTTTTCTGTTATCTTGTCCAGAATCACTCCTTCGTCATCCATAAGGAAGTAATCGTTCTTGTACTCTATTATAAGTCCAGGTTTTCTCTCAACCAGTTTTACTATGACTCTATCAGGAAAAATTTTGCTGAGTTCCACTTCTTTTACCCAGGTCAATCCTCCCGTTATTGTCTCTTCGACTATTTTCTTATTGATTTCGAATATATTTGCCCTTATTACTTCGGGTATCAGGTCCAGTATTTCTTCATTTGTGTAATGCGTATTTTCTTTTATGTCTATATTTTTTACTTTAAAATATTCGCTGTTATAAAAATAGTTTAATCCCCAGACCGCTGATGCAAAAAATGTAACAATAAGCAGTAATTTAATAAAACTCCAGATTCTTCTTCTGAGAATCTTTCTTTTTCTTGTCAGTATAATATTTTCATTATTTTTAATTTTATCACCTGAGACTATACTTTCAAACTTGCCAGATCCAATATTATCTCCACTAACAGATCGAAATTAATCCCGGCAGCTCCGGCTGCTTTGGGAACCAGACTTGTGGCGGTCATACCGGGCATCGTGTTCAATTCAAAAACATAAGCATTGTTTTCGCTGTCCAGAATAAAATCCGCTCTCGATATTCCGCTGCATTCCAGCACTTTATGGCATTTTACTGCTGTTTCCGATATATGACGGGATAATTCATCAGGGAGCTCCGCAGGAACTATATATTCCGTCATTCCCTTTGTGTACTTTGCCTCATAATCATAGAAACCGCTCCTGGGTTTTATTTCAATTATCGGAAGTGCAACCGGGTCCTTGCCTATGACACTTACTGTCAATTCACGGCCCTTTATATATTTTTCAATTATAATTTTTTTATCATATTTTGATGCATCTTCAATGGCATGCTCTAACTGTTCGTTACTGCCCGAAATATTGACTCCTATAGTCGAACCTTCACTATTGGGTTTGACTATTACCGGATAAGAAAGTTTTTCACCTAAAATTAGATCTGTTTTCGCCGGACTTTTTTTGCTGCCCACATCCAGAGTAATGTATTGGGGAGTTAGTATATTTTCATACTCTAAAATCTTTTTTGTGAGTATCTTATTGATTGCAATGGCGCTGCCAAGCACGCCCGAACCGGTATATGGGATTTTCATGATTTCCATCAATCCCTGGACCGTTCCATCTTCGCCGTACCTTCCATGAAGAGCAAGGAATGCCAGATTGATTTTTTTTAAGTCATTATAAAAATCATTTTTTAAGTCTATGAAAGTAGCATTATATCCCGATCTTAAAAGCGACCTGTAAATGTTTTCTCCGGTCAAAAGCGATATTTCTCTTTCGGAGGAAATACCACCTGCTATCACTCCGATTCTTAACGAATTTTTCTTTTTTCTGATTTCGAGATCCTGAAATATTTTTAATAAGTCCGCCATATTAAAATCCGATTAGCTTCACTTCATATTCTAATTTTATCCCAAACTTTTCCATAACCATACTCTTTATTATTTTAGAGAGGACAAATATTTCTTTAGAGGTGGCATTGTTAAAGTTTTCAATATAATTTGCATGTTTGCTCGATATTCTTGATCCTCCATAAATAAAACCCTTTAAACCGCATGCTTCTATTAATTCTCCGGTCGATCTGGAACCGTTAACGGGATTTTTAAAAAAACAGCCGGCGCTTTTTGAATTTAACGGCTGCGTTAATTTTTTATTTTTTATTCTCTCTTTTATCTTTATTAAAATATTATTTCTATCGGATTTCCTGGTTTTAAAAACTACCCCCGTAAGTACTGCGAGATCCGGAATATGAAGATGACGGTAATCAAAATCACGCTTTTCCAGAACGGTGGTTTTTCCCATTATAATTCCGTCATTATTTGAAATATAACTTATATCCTCTACAAAATCGCAGATTCCAGCATTTTTGCTTCCGCTATTGCCCATTACACTACCGCCAATTGTGCCGGGTATACCAGAGAATTCTGAAAAGTCATATCCTCTGTCTGCTGCGCTGTTTACGAATTTCGAAAGGTTATAAGCTGCCCCGGCAATGATTTTATCTCCATCTTTAAATTCCAGAAAATTGAAATCCTTTCCGAGCTTTATTATTACAATATCATTACATTCATCGTTAAATATAATGTTTGTACCATCTCCTACTACTATAAACTTAATTTGATTTTTTATACAGGCATCTATAATGTTTTTTAGATCTTTCATTCTATCTGCCTTAAAAAAACACAGTGCTTTTCCGCCAGTCTTCATTGAAGTCAATACTGATATATCCGAATCAAAAACTATATTATCAAGCAAAGTGTCCTCTACCGCTTTTTTGATTTCTTCTCTGGTCAGTATTTTCCCCTTCATCTTAATATCTCATGATTAAAGTTTTAATATCTCATCTGTGACCCTGGTAATATCTCCTGCTCCCATTAACAGTATCATATCATCCTGTTTCATGTTGATTTCCAGGTATTCAGTCACATCCTGCAGCTTTGGAATATATAATATTTTATTTTTAAAACCATTATCTATCAGGGAGTCAATCAGAGTCTTTCCGGTAATACCCGGTATTGGCTGTTCTCCTGAACCATAAACGTCAGTGATTATAAGGATATCGCCTATATCAAAACAACCGTTAAATTTATCTTTTAGATTAGCCAGTCTGGTATATCTGTGCGGTTGAAATACTATGATTATTCTTTTATTTTTTTCCTGATTGGCGGCTTCCAGCGTTGCTTTTACTTCAGAAGGATGATGTGCGTAATCGTCAAAAATGACGGCACCTTTTTTTTCTCCCCTTTTTTCGAATCTCCTCTTTACTCCGGTAAAAAATTTAAGTATATCGGAAGCCTTTTTCATATCAAGACCCATACCATAACATACCGCAAATGCTGCAAGGCTGTTCTTTATGTTATGCAGGCCGGGTACATTTAGCTTTACTTTTATCTTCCCCGAATTTTTGTCTCTATATTTATCACGGATAACAAGAGTATAAGAGGAAGTAAGATTAGAAAATTTTATATTTTCAGCATATATATGATTTTCAGGACCGATCCCATAATATATAATTTTTTTATCATCGGATTTAAAGAAATCCTTTAGATATTCTTCATCACCATTAAGAATTACCATGCCTCCGGATTTAGTATTGGTTATGAATTTTAGAAAGCTCTGTTTTATTTCCTCGATATTTTTATAGAAATCAAAATGATCCCCCTCTATATTGGTTACCACACTAATAAAAGGCATATATTTTAAGAAGGATCCATCGCTTTCACATGCTTCCGCTACCACATAGTCACCCTTTCCGTGTCTTGCATTTGATCCCAGTTCATTTAACTCGCCTCCAACCATTATGATTGGATCCAGATCCAGCCCCCTGAATATAAGGGAAATCATGGAAGTTGTAGTAGTTTTGCCGTGGGTTCCCGAAATTGCAATGCCTTTTCTGCTATTTAAGATCCAGGCCAACACATCGGATCGGGCAAGCAGGGGAATTTTTTTATTAACCGCAGCTCGCATTTCTACATTATTTTCCGGTATCGCTGTAGAATAAATCACTGTATCGGCACCTTTGATATTTTTTTGGTTGTGACCGATAAAGATTTTAATACCTTCATTTTTTAGAACACTTGTATAGTGGGATTCTTTTATATCCGAACCTGATACCTCAAATCCCATGCAATGCAGTACATGGGCTATTGCGCTCATCCCTGCTCCGCCTATCCCGATAAGAAAGCACCTTTTACTCTTTTTTAAGACATCATAATTATTTTTCAACTTTAGTTCTCCATCAGTTTTGAAGTGATAATCTGTGCACTATTTATATGCCTGTCCTTTATTTCCATATTTTTCATATTTTTATATTTTTTATAGTTATTCTTCATTAGCAATTCTATGACTTCGACCATTTTTCTACTATCAAGGTCTCTGTCTTCGATCAGGATAGCTTTGCCCCTTTTTGCCAGAAAAACCGCATTATATAATTGATGATTGGCAACTGCATCCGGATAAGGAACAAGTATCGAGGGTATGTTATATTCAATTAATTCCGATATAGTATTTGCGCCCGCTCTGGAAATTATCAAATCCGAAATTCTATATATTTCCTGCATTTCATGTATATATGGGAAAATATTTAAAACTAATTTATCCTGAGATTTGAAAAACTTATTTTTACTACCGGCAAGTTTATCATAGAAACGGCTGCCGCTAATAAGTAAAATCTGGATTCCATCGTTTATTATAAAATGATCATAAAGATCCATAACAGTATTATTTATTTTTTCCGCACCAAGACTTCCGCCAAATGCAACTACCGTGAATCTACCTTCTTCAAGGCCCCATTTCTTGAATTCCGGTTTTATGTTTCCCGATTCTCTTATCGCTTTCCTTAATGGATTACCGGTAAAAACCATCCTGCTTTTTTTTACTTTAAAATATTTGGCTGTATCCTCAAAACTAATAAAGATATATTTCGCAAATCTGGAAAATAGATTATTCAACCTTCCGGGAATATAATTTTGTTCATGCAGCGCTATCTTTTTAAAATTAAAAATACCCGCTGCTAGAACAGGGGCACAAATATAACCGCCCATGCCCAGTATTATATCAGGTTTAAACCTCAACACTATCTTTAATGATTGAAAAAAACCTGAAGTAAACCAGTATGAAAATTTGATTATATTTAAGAATTTCCTGAATATATTTCCGCTCAGAATCAAACCGCTGGATTTTATGTTTTTATAATTTATATTAAACGACGGTATTAACTCTTTTCCTAACCCTTTATCCGTCCCTATGAAAAAAAGCTCGCATGAAGGGTAATTATCTTTTAAATATTCTATTATTGCCATGGCCGGATAAAGATGCCCTCCGGTTCCTCCGCCGCATATTAATATTTTTTTTCTCATCTCACTCTATGGTTTAGATTTTAGATCATTTTATTTTAATTATCCGGATAATTCGGGATTCTTTTGAGGTAATGAATTTTGTCTGGATATATTCAAAAGTATACCGGCTGCTATTATACTGACAAGAAGCGATGACCCGCCAGAACTGATAAAAGGCAGTGTTAATCCGGTTATAGGAAGTAGTCCGATGACCACAGAAATATTGACCAGTGCAGGGATTATTATAATACTTGTAAGACCAACTGCCATTACTCTGCCAAAATAATCTTTTGCTTTCATACAGACTCTGATTCCAAAAACCATGAAGAGAACAAATAAAATAACTACAAGAATGGTGCCTACCAGCCCCAATTCTTCACCTATAATCGCAAAGATAAAATCTGTATGCGCTTCCGGAAGATAAGAATACTTTTGTATGCTATTTCCGAGACCTAATCCGGTCAGGTTCCCCGAACCCAGAGCAATCAAAGACTGCGAGATCTGAAAATTGACCTCTCCTATTTCACCTTTTCCATTTAAGAGCCCGATTATCCTGCCGATAAAGGCAAAAAGCCTTTGCCTTTGATAATCTTCTGAAAATAAATATACTAACGTTACAGTCAATCCCATAAATCCAAGGCCAAAAAAATGTTTTAAGCTTACTCCCCCTGCATATAGAACTATAAATACTATTAATCCTATGACTATTACCGTACCCAGATCAGGTTCCAGAAATATCAGGACAGCAACCACACATAACGCCAGAAATGATGGAAAAATTATATTTTTGATAAGTTTATTATCCTTATATCTCCGGTCAAGATTATCACAAAACATAATAAGCAGAGCTATTTTCACAAATTCGGAAGGCTGAATGCTAAAGAACCAGAAATTCAGCCATCTTCTGTATCCATTGATCACGATTCCAAAACCCGGTACAAAGACCAGAGCGAGCAACGCTATCGATATAAGGATTATATAACTAGAAATTTTTCTATAATAATGATAGTTTATCCTTGAAGCTATGATGAAAAAAATAAAAGAAATTACCCACCATATTATCTGTCTTCTTATATACCAGTAGGGATCGTTAAAGTATCTCTCACCTATCGAGGCAGAAGAACTTGATATCATAATGAGTCCGATTATGGACAGTATCAAAGTCAAAATAAATAGAAAATAATATTCTATATCGACTTTTAAAAAATTATATCGTCTGACATTGATTCTTTTTTCCATGGCACTTTATTTTTCGGAAAATACTAAATTTTTAAACCTGTTCCCTCTTTCTTTATAATCTTTAAACATATCCATACTTGCACATGCCGGTGAAAGCATCAGGACTTCTCGCGGGACAGCAACTTCAAATCCTTTTCTTACGGCTTCTTCAAGTGTGCCGCATTTGTATACATTATAATCACAGGAACTTTTCATCACCTCTTTGTAAATGGATGAAGAAGTTTCCCCAATCAAGATAAGATTCTTTACTTTTTTATTCAAAACCGGTATTAATTCGGAAAAATCCATGTCTTTGTCCTTACCGCCCATGATCAATGTAATTTCTTTACCAAAGTCATTGATAGCTACAATAGTCGCATCCGGGTTGGTCGATTTAGAATCATTAAAACACCTTAAACCTTTTATATAACCCAGATATTCCAGTCTATGGTCGAGGGGCTTAAAACTATCAATTGTTCCTTCAATGCTTTTTTTGCCTGCCCCCATCAGAACTACTGCGGCAATAGAAGCCATGATATTGGATATATTATGTTTACCTTTTAAAAGAGTATTTTTTATATCAATGTCTCCACTGCTTTTTCCTATACAGTAATAAATATGGTTATTTTCATAAAAAAGATCTATCTTCTCTTTTGATTCTAAGCCAAACTTAACTATTTCCGGTAATCTGCTACGGTTTTTTAAGATGATCTTTATTTTTTCGTTTATATTCCTGTCATCGGTGTTGATAATCGACCAGTCATTTTCATTCTGTTTTAATATCAATTTTAATTTCAAATCAATATAGTTTTCTAAAGTCTCATGTCTGTCTATGTGATCGCTTGTAATATTCAAAATCACACTGATATGAGGTTTGAAATCATATACCCGTTCCAATTGAAAACTGCTGACTTCTATTACCCTTATCAGATTCTTCTGATATTCTGAATCCGAATTTCCAGGATCTATAGTATCTATTAATGGCAATCCTACATTACCGCAAACTATGCAATTGTTCCCTGAATCATAAAGAATTTTTCCAATCAGATTCACTACTGTCGTTTTTCCATTTGTACCGGTTACGGCAATGGTCTTATTCTGTGCCTCATTGCTTAATAGTCTCCATGCCAGTTCCAATTCGCTCCAGATAGGAATCCCGTGTTCTGTGGCTAATTTTATTATCGGAAAATCACCCGGAACGCCTGGGCTGATTATTACGAGATCCGTTTTTTTAAATATCTCTTTTTCCCCTGATATGTTCTTACCAAGTAATATTTTCAGATTATCATGCTCCGCATATTGAAATCCGTTAAATGCATCCTCAAGGTTCAATTCCGGATTGCTGTCGATTCCTGTTATGGAAGAACATGAGCCAAGCAGTTTTTTAATTACCGAAATTCCAGTTTTACCAAGACCTATTACAAGCAAATTTTTATTTTTGACCGGGTCAAATATATCAGCCATTTTTAGTCTATAAATTTTAGATAATAAATAAAAAATCCCACTCCGGCAAATAAAGCACTTACCAGCCAGAATCTTATTATAATCTTGGTCTCCGGCCACCCAAGAAGTTCAAAATGGTGGTGAATCGGAGCCATTTTGAAAACTCTTCTTTTAAAGATTTTAAACCATATAATCTGGATTATCACAGATAAAGTCTCGATAACAAATAATCCTCCGATAATAATAAGCAGCAGTTCCTGCTTCATGATTATTGCAACTGCCGCTATCAGCCCCCCAACTCCGAAAGCCCCTGTATCTCCCATA
>CAZODG010000026.1:0-14426 GCA_964578525.1 uncultured Actinomycetota bacterium | reverse complement strand
AGGTATGCAAACATTATTTATTATTGTATTCCAGGGAAGGAGCAGGTCTTTCTGGTGCATATAGCTTACCCTTCCGGTTTTGCCATTATAGATCTCTCCTTCAATTAAGACTTTCCCTCTATCAGGTTTTTCAAGTCCTGAAATAATATCAAATAGAGTGCTTTTGCCGCAGCCGCTTGGCCCAACAATGGAAACAAACTGGTTTTTTTCAAGCACAAGAGATACGTCCTTTAGGGTGTGAAGATCCACAAAACTTTTTTTTATATTTATTACTTCTATTACTGGTTCAATTTTATTCTTCATTTATCTACCTGAAAGTATTTTATTATTTGTGCTTTTTATTTCTTTTCTTTATGGTAAAAACTCATTGGTAAAAGCTTTGCCTGAATCAAATTTGCCTGTAAACAGATTATTCTCAAGCATCCAGTTTGAAAATGTATCCCAGATCTTTTCTTGCATCTCGCCCCATCTTTCAGAGTCCGATTTATATTGATCCGCAAGATATTTCTGGCTTGCTTTCACCAGCTCCTTATCCAGTTCAGGTACAAACTCACTTAATATTTCTGCTGCTTCTCCAGGATTATTAATTGCAAATTCATATCCATTGGATGTTGCATGTAAAAAGTTTTCAACTAAGGACGGATTTTCATTTACGATTTTCTCATTTGTAATTATCAGCGGAGTATAGAAATCAAGTGAAGGGTCCATGTCCTGCAGCAGCAAAAAGTTTAGCTCGATGTTCCGCAGTCCTGCAGCGACTCCATCCCAACCATAGAAGATCCATGAAAAATCCACGTCTTTTGTAATACTTGTAAAGAAGTCGGAAGCGCCTATATTTATTATTTCAAGTTTTGCAAAGTCAGCATCATATTTTTCCATTAAAACTTTTAAGATCGCTTCTTCGGTCGGAGAGCCCCAGCCGCCGTATTTTTTCCCTTCAAAATCTTTCGGTGTCTTAATACTTTTTTCTGCAGGTGATGCGAAACCTGATGTGTTGTGCTGTATAATTGCGGCTACAGCAACAATGGGTAAGGGAATATTGGCTGTTCGTGCATATGTGACCTGTTCCTGATAACTGATTCCAAACTCGCCCTTGCCGGCTGCTATTAAATCCGCACTTCCGCCTTCGGTGGGTTGGATAACTTCTACTTCGAGCCCTTCATCGGCATAATATCCGTTTTTAATTGCTGCATAAATTCCCGTATGATTGGTATTTGGAACCCAGTCCAGAACTACGGTTATTTTTTGCAGTTTTTCTGAAGTTTCATCCTGGTCTGCACCCTTACAGCCCGTGGCAGTAAAAAGGTACGTAAACGTCAGCATTAATACCAGTACTGCCAGCATTAAAGAAATCGAAGCTGATTTTAAGTTATTTCTTTTCTTTTTCATTTTGATCACTCCTCATAATATTCCTCCTTTGAAATTTGAATCCATGGCATATATTTTTTTTCAATTAATTCAATAATTTTTAAAAAGAAAATACTCAATACAGTAATTACAATTATTGCGGCAAATACTTTATCTGTTGAAAAAGACTGTTTTGCTCTAATCATATAAACACCAAGTCCATTCTTTCCGCCAACCCATTCTCCGATTGTTGCACCCATAATACTATATGTCGCAGCGATTTTAATTCCAGAAAAAAAGCCGGGCATTGCCGATGGGAATTTGACTATTTTATATATTTGAGCCTTATTGGCTCCCATTGACTTAAGCAAATTCAACAGTTCTTTATCCACCGTGGCAAAACCCTGCAGAAGACTTACGGTAATCGGAAAAAAGCAGATAAGTATTACAATTATTATTTTTGGCAAGTAGCCATATCCAAACCATATGATAAAAAGGGGAGCCAGAATTATTATAGGAATTGTCTGTGTTGCGATAAGAAGAGGGTTCAATATCTTCTTAACGGTAACAATGGAATCCATAACCAGTGCTGCAATAATTGAAATAATAACCGCTATGAAAAAACCTGCTGCTGTTTCGAACAGAGTAATTAAAGTATTGCCGCCTATTGCTTTAAAATTTATTATTAAGCTATATAGGATCAATGTAGGGGCGGGCAGAATAAAAGGCTGTACCAGTCCGGATCTTGACACACTTTCCCATATAGCGATTAATACTACAATAAAGAGTACCGGCAGAATTATATTGTTTATTTTTTTTATTCTTTTCATTTAAATTCGAAGATTTTAATTTCTTTTATATTATCTTTATCATGTAATCTCTATAATTGTTTTACAACCAGAACAATTCCTTTCTTGATTTTTATGTAAGCTTTTTTTTCTGTAAGAACATTGCTGATTCCTCTTACCGGGCTGAACACGAGCTTTTCGTTTTCAAGTACATATTTTAATCCCTTTGTTTTTATAAAATAGGTATAAGGGCTGAGTGAAATAAGGGTTACCGTAGTACCAATATTTCCGGTTATGGCGCCTGACTTTCTCATGATGACTATTTCGCTTGTGTCTGTCAGGATCCTTATATCTATATTTCTTAAAAAAGGTGATGCCAGGAGGAAAATATTTGCAATGCTGTGATCTATCCTACCACCCAGCGCACCAAGTATTATTATTTTTTTTATTCCGAGACCGAGTGCGTATTCTACAGCAAGCTGAGTATCACTCTTATCCTTGTAGGCGGATGTGGAAATATATCTGGTTTTGTTTGACCTAACTCTGATTTTTTCTTTGTCTGCTGCTTTTATACTGTCCATATCTCCTATTACTATATCAGGCACCAGATTCATCTTAAGCGCGTTTTCCGCACCTCCGTCGGCACTTATAACAATACAATCCCCGACGAAACTAAATAAATCTGTTACTCTTTTATAAGTAAGGGAGGGATCATCTATGACCCCATTTGCCACTATTATTGCCTGTTCATATTTCTTATTACTCATATATCTCCTTACAAAAATAAAAAACTACCAACCTGACCTTGATTAGTAGTTATGTATTTCTACTTTTCCTACGCTAGTATTGACTAGGTCAGGTTTAAGGGTCGACAGTTTGAATTAATTGTCTGTCCTCTCAGCCGAAGCTCCCCTAAGTATTATAAATATTTAATTTTCAAAAGAATTTCTTTATAATATAAAAAATAAAGAAATAAGCTTACTGGATATTATCATAAAAAGTTTACATTAACAATTATAAGGGGATAATATTATTTTTAAAGGATTATACTATTAAGAAAGATTAAAATTTCAGAGAAGTGATTTTTAAATGGAATTCACAGGAAGAAAAATAGAGATTTTAAAAGAAGTTATTGGGAGATTTATTGCTAAGGCCAATCCCGTTTCGTCCAAGAGAATAGCACAGGATTCGGAATTTGACCTCAGTTCCGCAACCATAAGGAAAGAAATGGCCGAGCTGGAAGAGATGGGTTATCTTACTCATCCCCACACATCGGCAGGGAGAACACCCACGGATAAAGGTTATAGATTCTATGTGGATGATGTAATAAGAGAGCAGCTGGAAGTGAATTTAGATGACAATAAAAGTGAGTTAACCTTTGATATGGCAATCGGAAAAGACATGGAAATAGAGATGGTCCTTCAAAGATCAGCGGAGATGCTTGCCAGATTTACAAACTACCTATCGCTGGTCGTGGCTCCTACTATTCAGCAAAGCAGATTTAAACATATAGAACTTTTAAAATTCCATAGTGGGAATCTATTGATGGTCCTAATTACGGATACCGGCAAAGTATATAAAAGAAACTCCGTGCTGACGGGCGAATATACTGAATTGGACCTGCAGGCGACTGCTAATATTTTAAATGTTCAGCTCAGGGATAAAAATATTATCGACATAGATATGGAAGATGTAAGGATACATAAGGGTGACTCATATCTCATATTGCTGGTAAATAAAATCATAGAACTTATAAAAGATTGCATTAAGGAAGACTTTCAGCATAACAGGGTTTTTGTTCATGGCGCATCTGTAATTTTACAGCAGCCCGAATTCATAGATCTTAAAAAGATCCAGAATGTTTTAAAGGTCATAGAAAATGAATATTTGCTTTTGAAGTTATTATCGGATTTTTCACGTGACAAAGACTTTGTTGTAAAAATTGGAACGGAATTATTTGAGGAAGGTACGGAGGATCTGAGTCTTATTGCATCAAAGTATAAGATTTATGGTAATTCTACCGGAGCCATAGGTATCCTTGGACCAAAAAGAATGGATTACAGCAGAGTTATCAGAAATCTTGATCTTTTCCGGAAGAATCTTACGGAGATTTTCAATTCGAGGGCCTAAGTGCCGGATGGATACTTCCCGATTCTGGCATAAAAGCGGTAACTGGAAAAAATAATCGAATTAGGTTATTATTTCCGAGCTGCATCTCATGATCTCATGAATCTAATTTTATTTTATTTAAATTTTTAAGGTGAATTAAACAGTGGCAAATAAAAAAGATTATTATGAAGTTCTTGGACTGGAACGAAATTGTACACTCTCTGAAATAAAGAGTGAATACAGAAAGCTTGCCCGCAAGTATCATCCCGATGTAAATGGCGGCAATCCTGAATCAGAGGAAAAGTTCAAGGAAATTTCCGAAGCATATGCAGTTCTGAGCAATGAAGACAAAAGAAGACAGTATGATCAGTTTGGATTTAACAAGAATCTATTCGATGGCTTTGATTTTGGTAGCGTATTCTCTGAGTTTGGATTTGGAGATATATTCGATAATATATTTGGATCGGGATTAGGCAGTGTTTTCTCCGGAGGGCGAAGAAGCAGCCGGAGGAAACGGGGTTCGGATATTGGTACAGGAGTAAAAATCAGCTTCAAAGAGTCTGCATATGGAGTTAAAAAGACGGTCGAATATAATGCCGATGATATCTGTGATACATGTAAAGGCAAAGGCAGCACAACTGAAGACGGAATTGTTACATGCAGAGAGTGCGGCGGCTCGGGCAGCGTGAGGATCGCAAGACAGACCTTCATTGGAAATATAGTAACAACGTCTACCTGCAGAATATGCGGTGGATCTGGAAAAATAATAAAGGAACCGTGTAAAAATTGCAGAGGAAAAGGTTACCGGGCAGTAAAGAAAAAAGTGGAACTGAATATCCCTGGAGGGATACATGATGGAGACAGTCTGAGAATTTCCGGTAAGGGAAATTCGCTTGGTAAAGATTCTGTAAATGGTGATCTCCTTGTGACCGTAAGGGTAACTCCGCATCCTACTCTCAAAAGATCCGGAGATGACGTACTTTCCAATGTCGGGATATCATTTGCCCAAGCAGCTCTAGGTTGTAAAATAGAGGTCGAGACTCTTGACGGTAAAGAAGAGATAATTATTAAACCCGGAACACAGCCAAATGAAAAAATCATCCTCAAGTCAGGCGGAATGGTCCAGCTTAATGGATACAGGAGAGGTAATCATATTATCAATATAGATGTTAAGATCCCCAAAAGACTTTCCAGGGAAGAAATAACGCTTCTAAAAAAATATGCAGAAGGAAGAAAAGAAGTAATTGGATGAGTTACCCATACTTTTTCATAGATCCTCACAGCATCGAAGGAAACAGAATAAAAATCGAGGGTGAAGATCGGAATCATCTTATAAACGTACTCAGGAGTAAAATCGGCGATACGGTTCATGTATCTGATAACACTGACTACAAATACGAAACAGAGATTTCGGATATTGATAAAACCGAAGCGATACTGATTATAAAAGATAAAGTAAGGATTTTCAGGAAAACTCCCCGGATAATCCTGTTCCAGTGCGTACTTAAAAAGAACTCTATGGAACTTGTCATTCAAAAAGCAACCGAAATAGGAGTTGACCGCATAATACCTGTTATAAGCGCAAGGGTGATAACCGATAAAAAAGATATTTCCGGTAAGATAAACAGATGGCAGAAAATTTCAGACGGAGCTTCAAAGCAGAGTAAGAGAGATTATAAGTGTGAATTGCTCCCTCCGGAAGATATCCGTGACATAAGAATTCCGGATTATGATTTATTTTATGTTCCTTATGAAGAAAGTACCGCTATCAATACAAATCTTGCAGAGGTAAAAAATACTTCCAGCATCGGATATATGATCGGACCGGAAGGTGGCTTCGAAAACACCGAATTGGATCTTTTAAAGCAAAAAGGTGCCAGGGAAATAAAGTTCGGGAAGAACATTTATCGTTCCGAAACCGCAGCAATTTATTTTTTGTCTGTATTGGATTATTTGACCGCTAACCAGAAATGAATGAAATGAAATTTTCCATTGATACGCTCGGGTGCAAGGTCAATCTCAGTGAATCGGATTTTATTGTAAAAGAACTCCGGAAAAAGGGAATGGAACATGTCCCATACTGCGAAAATCCTGATTTCTGCATAATCAATACCTGTACTGTGACCTCTCAGAGCGACAGAAAAGCCAGACAGATGATCAGAAGGATCAAATCTCAGAATAAAAACAGCAAAATAATAGTGACCGGTTGTTTCGTTGTTTTTAATAAAGGATTTCTGAAAGAAAATGGAATTGATTATGTAATAGAAAACAGCGGCAAGTATAAAATACCTGATTTGATCGGAGAAATAGCGGCAAAAGAGAAAAGCCTGCGGGCAGTTCGTGAAGAAAGTTTCGATAAGAATGAACCGGATCTTAATGAATGCTCTTCTTTTACTGACCAGATTCATTCGAGGCCTCTTGTAAAGATCCAGGATGGGTGCGAACAAAATTGTTCATATTGCATAGTTCCAAAAGTCAGAGGTAAATACTCAAGCGTCCCTTATAGCGAAGTTCTGGACAGGATAAAAAATCTGCAGAAGGAGGGTTATGAGGAAGTGGTTCTTACAGGCATCCATATCGGTAAGTATGGAACGGATTTTAAAAGAAATAATCGGGATGCCGGATCAAAAACCGGCAGTCTTGCAGATTTACTTGAAAGAATTATAAGAGATTCCAATATAAAAAGAATAAGAATCAGCTCCACCGAAGTGGGTGAGATAGATAACAGCCTGCTTGATGTTATAAAAGGAAATATCGGACGTTTTGCCATGCACCTGCATATTCCTCTTCAAAGCGGCAGCGACAGGATCCTTGAATCGATGGGAAGGCCATATACTGCGGAACATTATTTAGAAAAGACAAAAATGATTGGCAGGATCTTCCCGGGTATCGCACTGGCAACAGATATAATGGTAGGATTTCCGGGTGAAAGCGGGGAAGATTTCGCGAAGACAGTAGAAATAATAAAGAAGATAGCCTTCAGCAAAATTCATGTTTTCAAATTTTCAAGAAGAAAGCATACCCAGGCTTACTGGATGGGTCATCAAATAGACGAGGATTTAAAAACCAGAAGAAGCAGTATAGTAAGAAATATCGGAGACGAGTTAAGGAGCGATTATCTCAGACAAAATATAGGAAAGGTTTTAAATGCCGTATGTGAGGAAATTGAAACTGGCAGCAACATGGTAAACGGAACCTCGGATAACTATATTAAAGTCTATTTTCAAATGGATAAAAAAGACTTTCCTTTAAAAAGAGGCAGGATAGTAAAGGTCGCCGTAGATTCCAAATATAAAGATGGCCTTAAGGGGGCATTGAGCCTGAAATCTTGAAATATTTTTTGACAGACCCCTTACTTATTCTAAGGTGATTTAAGTTTCTTTTCCGCGAAATTCCTTTAAGATTACAATATCATTGAATAACAACACCGGGGTAAAATATTTTTTGACATTAAGTTTTATTTTGATATAATTTAAGTCAACGTTACAGTAAACGTTTATTATTGCAAAACAATACATTAAAATGTTAACTCAGGAGTCAGAAAAGATATAAGATAAACAGTATATGTTGATATTCATCTACAAAATCGTAAGATAAATTTTATATGGATATAAAATTATTATATATAACTAATAACGATATTACAAAGAAGAGGGTAAGGGAGGTGGAAAAGTGGAAAATGTACTTATTACAGGTGTAACAGGTTATGTAGGAACTGAATTGGTTACCCAGCTTTTAAGGTTAGATAAGAAAGTGACAGGTCTGGATAGATCTGATTTAGAAATAAAAGTACCTTTTATTAAAGTGGATCTTACTGATCATAAGAGTTTATTGGATGCACTAAAGGACAAAAATTTCGATGCGATCATCCATATAGCATCTCTTCCTGGTGATACAGGTAATCCATTAGAAATGGTTAAAGTAAATGTAAACGGGTGTCAGAATATATTAGAATATGCAAGGTTAAGTGAAGTCAGTAGGTTCGTTCTTGTAAGCAGCATTTCTGCCTACCAGTGGTACCCAGCTACAAAGTTTTATGCCCCTGATTATTTACCAGTCGATGAGGATCATCCCTGTACGCCAAAAGATATGTATTCAACTACAAAGTATATGCAGGAATTACTCGCAATGACTTATTTTTATCAATATGGGGTACCTGTTACTATATTGAGGTTGTCTGCAGTTGTTGGTCCTGCAGGTAAGGGTGGCGGAGAAAGCTGGCGTGAGTTTGCGAAGAGTTTATCTGAGGGTAGAAAAGTACAGATTCCGCATTTTTCTGCTGAGGAAATGTGTCATTATGTTGACATTAGAGATGTTGCGAGAATGTTGATTGCCGTAGCTGAGAATCCTAAGGCAATCGGAGAAATTTTTAACTGCGCAGGACCAATGCCAATCAGAGGTTATGAGTTTGCCGGTATTATAAAAAGATTATACCAGGATATTGAAATAGAGTACGGCTTTCCCTGGAGCATGGCTCAAGGTGGAGAAATATTTTTCTCGATGAAGAAAGCGCAAGAATTGATAGGCTTTAAACCGATATATTCCTTTGATGATACAATTCAGAGCATAAAAGACTGGATAGATTCAGGCGGCTTAAAGAAGTAGTAATATTAAAATAAGTAAATTTGAAAATTGGGTAGAAAAAAGTTTTGTCGATTAAATGTACCGGGTATTAATTATTGTTAACAACATTTTTACGTTTAGAAAGTATTGTAATTTTAGTAAATAAAAACTGTGAGGAGGAAAATAGATGCCACGTTCGAAAAAGATAAAAATTGCAATAGCAGGAGTTGGTAACTGTGCACAGGCACTGCTTCATGGGATAGAATACTATAAAAAAAATCCCAAGGATCTCCGCGGACTTATGAACGAAGATATTAGCGGGTATAAGGTAACAGATATAGAACCTGTCGCAGCATTTGATATTAACTCCTATAAAGTGGGCAAGGATCTTTCAGAAGCTATTTTTGCAAAACCCAATATAGCTTATAAATATAATAAAATACAAATAAAAGATTATGGAGTAAAAGTTGATATGGGTCCTGTTTTAGATGGGAATCCATCTTATTTGAATAAGTTCTATGAAGTTTCCAGCAGAAAACCATGCGACGTAGTAAAAGTGCTTAAATCCAGCGGGGCAGAGATGCTGCTAAACTTCATTCCAACGGAATCTCATCAGGCAGCACGTTTTTATGCCGATGCTGCAATTAAAGATGCCAAAATAGGATTTATAAACGGTATGCCTACACTTATTGTCAGTGATCCTTTATACCAGAAGGTTGCTATTGATAACGGAGTTCCAATAATAGGCGATGATGTTAAAAGTCAGTTTGGAGGAACAGCAATTCATCGGGCACTTGTAACTCTTATGAATATCAGAGGTATACATCTTTCTGAAACATATCAGATTAATTATGCAGGGAATACTGATTTTGCAAACCTTCTTGCAAGAGGGCAGAGCAAGCATAAAACAAAACAGGAAGCTGTAGTGTCACTTATGTCTTATCCTTTAAAAATGTCTACTGGCTTTATGTATATTGAGCTTATGGGAGATAGAAAGACAAGCATATTTTATCTAAATGGCAGTAATTTTGGAAATGCTCCACTCCATTTCGAAGCAAAATTAGAAGTCGAAGACAGTGCTAATTTTGCCGGTGTTATGGTGGACATGATAAGGTATTTGAGAGTGGCACTTGATCGCGGTATCGCTGGCGTACTTGAGTCTGCATGTTCATTTCTGACAAAACACCCGCCTACTCAAATTCCGGATATGCTTGCATATGAAAACTTAAAAGAATTCGTTGCGGGTAAAAGGGAAAAGTAATAAATTTTTCCCGGCATTCCATGGGCTTGAAAATTTATTTATGCACAATTATGAAAAAGATTGTAAAATCAATAAAGAAACTATTTAATTTTAAAAAAGGAAGTTAATTGGAAAAAGTTATTACATTGAAAGATATCGCAAAAAAAATTGGTGTCAGTACAACGACAGTTTGGAAGGCTTTGAATAACCACCCTGATATATCACCTAAACGCAGAAAGCAAATTCTGGAATTGGCATCCGAAATGAAATATATACGGAATGCAATTGCAACGAATTTAAGAACAAAAACTACAAGATTTATTGGACTCATTGTATCTGATAATACAAATCCATACTACGCTCGTTTAATTAAAGGAGCAGAAGAAGAGATAACATTACACAATTATCATACAATAATATTCAATACCAATGAGAATCCGGAACGGGAATTTGAATTTATAAGAAGTTTATTAAGTATTAAAATTGCAGGGGTAATAATAACTCCGGCTAAGGGAAATCCAGAAAGTATCAAAATTCTAAAAGATTTCAAAATTCCTTATGTTTTGGCGAACAGGTATTTAAAAGTGAACAAGGATAATTATGTTGTTGCAGATGATATCAAAGCCGGGTATATAGCAACAGATTATTTGATAAAAAACAGATTTAAGAAGATCATATTTATTAATGGCTTTGAAGATGTGACCAGCGCAATAAATAGAAGACTGGGCTATGAGAGTGCGTTAAAAGATAATGGTCTGAGTCGTGATCAGACCAATGTATATAGTGGAATCATTAATAATACTGAGGGATACAAGATAACAAAAAGCAGAGTTTTAGTTGACCATAAACCGCCTTTTTCAATACTATGTTATAGCGATTTTGTAGCTTCGGGTGTTATAAAATGTTTAAGTGAAATGGAATTCAAAATTCCTGATGATATTGCAGTAATGGGGATTGATAATATAGAGTTGTTGTCGTTTTTCCACCCCAGCCTTAGTACGATTAACATTCCAAGGTTTCAGATTGGAAAAAAGAGTGCTGAGATGCTTTTTAATCTT
Source organism: uncultured Actinomycetota bacterium (assembly GCA_964578525.1). Classification (GTDB taxonomy): domain Bacteria; phylum Actinomycetota; class Humimicrobiia; order Humimicrobiales; family Humimicrobiaceae; genus Hydromicrobium. Next base: position 3,321 of record CAZODG010000026.1, on the reverse strand, counting down.
ATGGAAAATCCTGATTATCCTGATAATCGTATAATGTTAGAACCAAAACTCATTGTAAGAGAAACAGCTTGAATTAACGTTTTAAGCACCTAATCAAATATCTATTTTAAAAAGAAAGTTTAAAAAAGGAGCTTTATTTGGACTGTGTTAATTTTGATGTTATAACATTAGGATATATCTTTAATGAAAACATAGAATATCCTACACACAAAGTCGGGCCTGTATTGGGTGGAACTGTTTCTTATTCGTCTGTATGCCTTGCAAGGTTGGGTACAAGAACCGGTATAGTGAGTAATATTGATAAAGATACCCCTACGGAATTATTAAAGCCTTTTTATGATGTCGGAGTGGATACTTCTGGTCTGAATAAACGGGCTGGCATTTCTACAACTAAAAATATACTTATATACGGTAAAGATGGAAACAAGACCATAAAGTATATTGAAAAAGCACCTTTAATATTATATGAAGACATACCGAAAAAATATTTTAATACAAAAGTCTTTTATTTATGTCCTGTAGATTTTGAAGTACCTTTAGAATCCTTGAAAAAAATAAGAACCTCGGGCGAATATAAGATAGCCTGTGATCTGGGTGGTATTGGTGGGGCACATTCAAGTCTTGAATCAAGAAAAATCTGTAGTAAAAATGCTTTAAGTATTTTAAAGGAATATATGAGAAATATAGACATTGCGAAAGCAAGTATCGAGGATTGTTACTATATTTTTGGAAACAGATCCTATAAACCTAAAGATATAATAAAAAAGTTTATAAGTTATGGAAGTGAAATAGTAATTATAACATTGGATAGAGAAGGTTCCATGATCGGGACAAAAAGTAATTTTTACAGCATCAATGCGATAGATACCAAAGTTATTGATGGGACAGGGGCAGGTGATACATTTACTTCCGGCTTTCTATCAGAATATCTTGTATCTCAAGATATAAAATGGGCGGGAATCTTTGCGACTGCAACAGCTTCGCTACTTATAGAAAAAACCGGAGGCGTCAGTATTAACAGAATCCCTACCAGAGACCTGGTATTGGAAAGGATGAAGAAGTATATAGAATAATTTATCAAGTTAAGTATTTTATATGAATATAAAAATTTAAAAGTAGGTAAGGGGGAAAAATGATTATAACACCGGGAAAAGAGATTAGATTTTCAAAATTATTTAGTTCTGAATATCAGAAAGCTATTATAGTAGCTTTGGACCATGGTGGTGGAGGTGTATATAAGGGATTGGAGAATTTTGAAATGATTCTTAAAAAGATTGTTGCTGCAAAACCTGATGCAGTTATGCTCAATTTAGGTATGTTACGTAAATTCAGTAATTTATTTCAAGGTAAAAATGCTCCAGCAATTATCGCTTCTCTTGATATTAACGGAGAGGAAGATACAATGCCCGAAATTCTGTCAGTAGATCCCCAGGGGGTAAAAATCGGTACCGTGAAAGAGGCTCTAAGATTAGGAGCAGATGCGGTAAAGTTACTTATAACATGGGGAAGAAATTCAGAAACTTTCCAAAATCGGACAATAGAGTGGGCAGGTGAAGTAGTCCAGGAGTGTTCTTATTGGAATGTTCCTCTAATAATAGAGCCATGCTTATGGGGTAGAAGAGTTCCGATAGATTTACAAAAAGATCCCAAACTCATGGCTGATATATGTAGAATTTCAGCAGAGATAGGTGCAGATATGCTTAAAGTTGACTATACAGGAGATAAGGAAAGTTATAAGAAATTGATTGATTCAAGTGTAGTCCCGGTTCTCATTCTGGGAGGTCGAAAACGTTCCAGTGCACAGGATTTTATTTCTTTTGTAGTTGATGGTATAAATGCAGGTGCAGCTGGAATAGTCTCCGGCCGCTCTGTATATCAAACTCTGGATATTGACAAGATGCTGGATGCTCTTCGGGAAGCTGTTTACAGAAAAGATGCAAAAAAAGCAATTCAAATGATAGAAGGGATATATTAATATAATTATGTACCTGCTTGGAATAGATTTGGGGAGCACCAATTTAAAAGTCGCTGCTTATAACTTTAAAGGTAAGCCTGTAGGACAATTTTCATGTGATACACCTATTCATTATGCAGACGGAGCAGGAAGAGCTTATTATAATCCTAACGAATTGTGGAAAATAACCTGCAAGGGAATTAAATCTGTGCTTTCAAAACTAAAGGATCCCGGTTTTATTACCTCAGTTGCAGTCGCTAGTGCCGGGGAAGCACTTGTGCCTGTTGATAAAAAGGGGGGAGCAATAGGTGAAGCATTTCCCTGGTTCGATGAAAGGACAGCGGAATTGGGGCAATGGTGGGATAAATATTTCAAGGAAGATGAGATATATAAAATAACAGGCGCTTCTCCACATTATAAATTTAGCTTGAATCATCTATTATGGATTAAAAAGAACTGTCCTTCAGTCTTTGACAAAGCGAGAATATGGATGTCTTTATCTGATTATATTAGCTATAAATTGAGCGGTATAGCAGTAATGAATTACTCTATTGCTGGTACTACTATGATGTTTGATCTTAAGCAGCATAAATGGTCCGAAAGAATCCTTTCTTCAGTGGGAATTGATATACAGACATTACCAAATCTGGTTCCAAGTGGTCAAGCACTGGGTTCAGTTTGTAGCAAAGCTAGAAAAGAAACAGGTTTACACTCAAAGACTTTGGTTGCAGCAGGTGGTCACGATCATATTTGTGGTGCATTAGCCTGTAACGTGTGTAAAGAAGGGCAGGTATTAGATTCTACAGGTACAGGAAAAGCTACAATTATGGTTTTGAATAATGCTCTGTTTAATAAGAAAGCAATAAAAAGTGGATTTGATCAACGCTGTCATGTAATTAGGGATAAGTATTATATAGCAGGTTCTAATCCTAATGGTGGAGCAGTTATAGATTGGTTAGCAAAAGAAATTGGCTTATATAGCGGTATAGAGAAATACCACAATAAGTCATATATAAATCGATACTCACAACTTTCTAAATTAGCTTCTACAGCATCTCCTGGATGCAGGGGTATATTTTTTATACCAAAATTACGCAGCTCTAATATTAAAGAAATAATGCGAGCAGGGTTTATTGGTATAAGGCATTTTCATCAAAGAAAGGAACTTATCAGAGCTTGCTTTGAAGGAATGGGATTTGAATTTAGAAATATTGTTGACGATATTGAATCTCTAACGGGAATTAACATTCATAATATAGTGGCCATTGGAAGATGTTCGAGGGATAAGTTTTTTATACAGGTTGAAGCAGATATTTCAGGTAAAATTACAATTACAATCTTTTCTTGAAAAATTCAACCATCTTTGC
>CAZODG010000025.1:3855-14488 GCA_964578525.1 uncultured Actinomycetota bacterium | reverse complement strand
TACCGGAGTCAGCTTTTTCATATCGGCCAGGGCAAGAGATTTTATGTCAGTGCTGTCCTGGAGTTTTCCTGTTCTTATTGTCCTTATAATTCCATCGTTTACTGTAATGTTTCCGGGCGCAGTCACCGGGTGGATAAAGATTATTCCCTCCTACTATCTGGTCGATACCATGCACCGAGTGGTAAATTTTGGATCCGGTTGGGGAGATGTCTGGATTAATCTTTTAATTCTCTTTAGTTTCACTCTAGTTATATTTTGTGCCGGTATTTATATGTTGAGGAGGAAATTTCGATGAGCATCAGACGTATGGGTATACTATTTAGTAAAGATTTTCTTTATGGCTCGAGGAGTTATATATTTATTTTTTCTGTCGTAGGACCGATTATCATTTCAATTATTGTCTCACTTATATTTGGCACCCGGCTTGTTGAAAAACCTGGTCTTGGCATCGTGGATGAAGACAGTTCTCAGCTGGTTTCGATGTTTGATGATATCGATTCAATGGATAATATTAAATACAATACTACTGACGAAATGAAAGACGCAGTAGAAAGAGGTGCCGTTGACATAGGTATTGTCATACCTTCAAATTTTGATAATTCCGTTATAAAGGGAGAAAAAACAGAAATAAAAGCCTTTGTCTGGGGGGAAAGCACGGCAAAGGATCGAAGTATAATAGCGGTGACAATAGCAAATACAGTAAGAGAACTAACCGGTCAGCAGGCTCCTGTCGAAATTGAAACAATTACCCTCGGTGACCGAGCAAGCATGCCATGGAATGACCGGCTGCTCCCCTCTATTGTACTTATGGCAGTATTTCTGGGCGGGCTTATGCTGCCATCTACCTCAATAGCCATGGAAAAAGAAAAGAGGACAATAAGAGCCTTGATGGTGACCCCGGTATCAATTGAAGAAATTTTTGTGGCTAAAGGACTATTTGGCTTTATTTTAAGTTTCTTTATGGGTATCCTGATTCTGGTATTAAATAAGGCCTTTGGGGCCGAACCTGTACTCCTGACAGCAGTACTTGCACTCGGTGCCGTAATGGCGGCCGAACTCGGAACGTTGCTCGGAGTCTATGTAAAGGATTTTGCCACTATATTTACTATCTGGAAATCTTCCGCAATCATACTTTTCGCTCCCGCAATTATTTATATGTTCCCCCGCATTCCGGAATGGATCGGCAGAATATTTCCAACTTATTATATCACCCAACCTATTGTCGAATTAAGCCAGAAAAGCGGAGGTTGGGCTGAAATCGCAACGAATACTTTCATTCTGATTGCAATAGATATAGCTCTCATCTTTATCCTACTTTTTACCTTAAGAAAAAAGCAGTACACTGCAGTAAACCAGTAACATATTACGGAATTTAGCAATTTTTTATAACTGCAATAATATATCTGTTTGCATATAGCAGAAAAGAATTTTAAAAACAAGAAAATTTAATATTCCAGAAGTATCCCATCAGTGTAATCCCAATAAAATAAAAAATTATCGTTTTCTTTGAAGTCTGGGAAACTTCCGTCATTCTTTACTTCGATCCTTATTTTCCCCAGATTATCTGAAATCACCTCAAGTCTTATATCAGGACCTTCGAATACTATAGATTTTACTTTTCCATTGAATAGGTTTTTGTTTCTCTGCGGTTTTGTGGTTACTTTTACCTTTTCGGGTCTTATAAAAAACATGGGGAGCGCTGAATTATCTTTTGATCCGGAACTTTTGGATCTCTGCATTTTTTTTACACCCGGAACATCTTTGCAGACTTTTTTAAAATCGTCTCGCAGAAATATTTTACCCCTGTTTTTAGTTTCAAGTATAAACATATGGTTATCTTTTTCCACAGATATCACGGGAATAAAATTACCCGCTCCGATAAAATCGGCAGTAAATATGTTCCATGGGCAATTATAAATAGAATCTGGAGTTCCCATCTGGATTATAATTCCCTTATTCATAACTGCAATGTTATCCGACATGGTAAGAGCTTCGCCCTGGTCATGGGTCACGTACAGGAAAGTGGTCCCAATCCTTTTCTGGATCTCTTTTAATTCTCCCTGCATGGAGACTCTTAGTTTTTTATCCAGCGAAGCCAGGGGTTCATCCAGAAGAAGTATCTTTGGTTTTACTATCAGAGATCTTGCCAGAGCAACCCTTTGTTGCTGGCCCCCGGAAAGCTCTGAGATCCTTCTTGCCTCGAATCCTTTAAGGTCCACTATTTCCAGAATACTATTAAGTTCCTCCCTTATTTTGTCAGGAGGAAATTTTCTTTTTTTAAGTCCATAGACGATATTTTCACGGACATTCATATGTGGGAACAGGGCAAGATTTTGAAAAACCATCGCAGTATCTCTACGGTTGGGCGTGATACCTTTCATATCTTTGCCGTCAATTAAGACTGTTCCCCCGTCCTGTTCTATGAATCCAGCAAGGATCCTTAAAATGGTTGTCTTGCCGCATCCCGAAGGACCGAGAAGGGAAAAGAACTCTCCTTCCCTTACTGTGAAACTAACTTTATCTATAGCCAGGACACTGCCATAGCTTTTTGATATGTCTTCTACGCGGACAATATAATTCATCGGATTTAAAATATGATTTAATTTATAGTAGAAAGCTCTTCCCAGAAATCATTATAAGCGGCCACAACTTCTTCCGGAAAATTGAGCTGCCATACCAGTCTTTCAAGTTCTTCATCCGTATATACGTACAGATTCTTATTGATCCCTTCTACCAGGTCTATGGAACCTTCTACTGTCGTTGTATAATTGCTTTCACTCACTACTGCAGCTGCCATATCCGTCCTCAGCATGAAATCAATAAATTCATGTGCCCCCTCGGGATTTTCAGCATCAGCAGGTATCATAAATGTATCTGTCCATCCAAAACCGCCGGTTGAGGGAAGCACATACCTGAATTTTGGATCCGAGGATTCCAGATTCCTGCCTCCGCCGTCCCAGATATGGCTGACCCATATTTCTTCATTGTTCAGAAGATCAAGGACCTCCGCACCGGTATCATAGAATTTAAGTACATTATTCTTGAGTTCAACTGCTTTGCTTCTTATACTCTCCAGTGTTGCCTGAGTATCGCTAAGCAGATTTGCTCTTGGTATTCCCATGAGGTCAAGGCATATCATCAGAGACTCTGCTGAATTTTTGGAAGATACTCTTTCTTTCAGCGTCTGATCAAATAGTATATTCCAGTCTACTGCTTCCAATGAATCTGCATATTTGTCGGTATTTACAACAATACCGCTGGTCCCAAACACATATGCAATAACATATGTATCTCCGGAACCAAGCTGCTCCCCGTTCCACATGCTCCAGCCCTGCCCCTTAAAGGATCCAGCTACATTTGCATAATTTGGAATCTTATCCAGATCAAGCGGCTGTGCCAGTTCCTCTTTGTAGAAACGGTTTACCTGATTTTGAGTGGGCATGATGATATCCGCACGACCCCCGCCCTTAAGGAATGTAAACATCTCATCATTTCCGGTTATAAGGTTTATATTTAAAGTTATTCCGGTTTCCTGTTCAAAAATATCTGCAACCCCATCGGGTAAATACCCTTCCCAGACATAAACTGTGAGTTCTTGTGATGCCTGAGTATTCTTGCAGGCTGGAACCAGCAGGGTAAGAAAAAGTGCAATTACCGGCAAAAAAATGATAAACTTTTTTAGTTTCATAATATCCCCCCTCCTGCGATAAGATAATAATTTTTTATCGGACATATCTTAATATTATATCTATCAGAGAATTTAAAATAAAACGTTATCTTCTTTCTTTCATTAAAATTTTGTTATATATTTTTCTGCTCGCGAGAAGAATTGCAATAATACACAGGGTAAATAATGTAATAAGAACGGATATCACATTGACCTTTGGGGAAATACCAAACCTTAACTGTGAAAATATATATACCGGAAGGGTCATATTGGCACCAATAAGAAAATAAGTCACGATGAATTCATTCCAGCTGATCATAAAAGCAAATAACCATCCGGCTACTGCGGCAGGCATCAGGATAGGAAAGATTATATCTTTGATGCTGGATAACCAGCTCGCACCCAGATCAACCGAAGCTTCCTGCAGGTCCAGGGACATCCCTTCGATTCGACCCATAAGTATCAAAAAGACATAACTCATGCTTATCGAAACATGGGAAACTATAACGATAGGGATCCCCAGAGGAAAATTTATGGTTCTGAAAAATACCAGTGCAGCAATACCAATGGTCAGACCTGGCATGAGTACCGGAAGTATAAGGAGGATTAAAAAAGCACCGGTTCTTCTGGTAATTCCTTTTAAAAGCCCGATAGATAAAAGAGTTGCCAGTATGGTTGAAATTGTTGCAGAAGATAATGCAATAATAATACTGTTTCTTATTGCCTCTTTAGCCAGCCGGTCACCGGCGAGTTCCGAAAACCACCTCCAGGTAAAACCTCTCAGGGGAAAACTATATCCTTCGCCGCTGTTCCAGGCAAAGATAAAAATGAGTATGATGGGAACAAAAATATACAGGAAAAAAAGCACAGTATATATGGTTAAGATAACAGATCCTTTATTTTTCATCTTTATTTGTTTTAAATGTTTCCCCTATTTTTATAAATCGACTCCAGCCCGAATATTTTCGAATAGAACAGCACCAGTGCTATCGAAAGTACTGCCAGAGCCACGGTAAATGCAGAGCCAAAATTCCAGTTGCCTACTCTGCTGAACTGGTTCTCTATTATGTTTCCGATCATTACCGAATCGGTTCCGCCCAGTATTGCCGGTATGGCAAAGGACCCCAGAGCAGGTATAAAAACAAGCAGTGTTCCTGCGAAAATTCCCGTAAGGCTTAATTTAAAAGTTATATCAAAAAAAGCCCTGATCCTTGATGCCCCCAGATCCTGAGATGCTTCCACAAGTGAATTATCGATTCTGAGGAGCGATGCATATAATGGCAGGACCATCATCGGAGTATACATATATATGAGTCCGAGCAGGACAGAAGTCTGGCTGTATAAAATCCTTATCGGTTCATCTATTACCTTTAACCAGAGCAGCAACTGATTTAGAACTCCGTTTTCCGAGAGAATCAATTTCCATGCAAAGGTCCTGATAAGGTAATTTATCCAGAAAGGTATCATAAGGACTACTATGAGCACCTTATCGAATTTGGTCCTTTTAGCAAGGAAGTATGCGACCGGATAGGAGAAAATTATGGAAAATATAGTTGTGAGAAAACTAATTTTCAGCGATCTTAGAAGTATTATAAGGTAATGTTTCTTCTGGAATATAACCGCAAAATTGCTTAAGGTGAATTTCAGAGGTTCTCCCGGGACCGGGTTATGAGCTGTTACAGCATAGATCAGTATTACCGATAAAGGCAAAAGAAAAAAAATAAAGAACCAGAGCAGTCCCGGATAAATTAAATTCTTATTTTTGCTTTTTATGACACTCATTATCAGGATAAAAAGTCTTTAAAATTTTGTAAGAATAATCCAAATCAAATTTTATCAGATATCTCGATTTCTTAAAATTAAGTTTAAAGTTCAGGCTATCCTTATTTAAAAAATGCTATAATATAACTTTAAAAATCTGTATAAAGATTTATGAAATACATTATAAAATCAGACGGCAAAAAAGAACCTTATTATGAAGAGAAAATAAAATCTTCCATTATAAAAGCCGGATCTTCCCCGGATATCGCCGCAGAGGCTGCCAGAACGATCACTAAAAAAGTAAAAGACAACATGAGTACCTATGAGATCTACAATAAAGCCTTAAGTCGTCTTAAAGTGCTGGAACCAGGTGTCGCCCTTAAATATTCTCTGAAAAAAGCAATTATGAATATAGGACCCGAAGGATTCGCTTTTGAAAAATATATAGCAAAAATTTTAGTAGAATATGGTTATTCAACAGAGGTAGGACAATTTGTAAATGGTTATTGCGTTGAACATGAAGTAGATGTCATAGCAAAAAGAGAAAGTACAATCTGTCTTATAGAATGCAAATACCATAACTCGCCCGGAATCAAATCCGATGTAAAAATAGCACTTTATGTCCACAGCAGATTTCTTGATATAGAGAAAGCCCGCAGAGAAAAAGGCAGCGGCAATTATTTAGAAGCCTGGCTGGTCACCAATACCAGATGTACATCCGATGCCATAAAATATGCCAATTGCGTGGGCCTGAAAATTCTGGCATGGCACTATCCGGAAGTAAAAAATCTCCAGTACTTTATTGAAACAAAGAAACTTTATCCGATAAGCATACTTTCTACAATCAATAAAAAGCAAAAAGAGATTTTGCTTGATTCCGGTATCATATTGGTAAAAGAACTCGAAAGTTATGGAGCAGATGATTTGACCGGATTAATACATGTGAATCACTGGCATGCATCGAAAATTCTAAACGAAGCAAGAATTTTATTATGAACTAAATCCGGTTTAATCCTGCCTGTTGAATAAAATAGACACCAATACACTCACAATTTATCTTCTTTACTTTATCTTCCGGTACTCATTTCTGATTATTTTCTCATAATAAAAAAGAATAATGTGTTATAATGACAATATATTCTTTAAATAAGGAATATATATTTACATCTGTTTCCTCTAGTTCGATAAGAAGATATCCTCCAAAGATTATTCTATCCACCAGACAGAAACAGTACTGTAAAAAAGAAAGGTGGTGATAATAAATGGCAAAGAGATTATTTGTAGGAGGACTTCCTTATAGCACGACAAGTTCCCAATTAGAAGATATTTTTTCTAAGATAGGTAAAGTTATTTCCTGTGAGGTAATTAAAGATAGGGATACCGGTCAGAGTAAAGGATTCGGATTTATAGAAATGGAAAACGAAAAAGAAGCAGATGAAGCTATCAATAAGTTAAACGACACTGAGTTGGAAGGAAAAAAGATTGTTGTTAATGTTGCAAAACCAAGAGTAGAAAGACCAAGGTTTGACAACAGAGGAATGGGTCCCAGAAGAGACGATCGAGGATCAAGAGGAGGAGGTCGTCGTTAACTTCTAATCCAATTTCTTATAGTAGATAAATAATAAGTGGTAAGATTCTGTGTGCCAAAAGAATACCATTCAGTATATATCAAAATATGATATAGTGATTCATTGTCATCAAAGGTAAATTATAAGCATGAAAATGAATTATGAGACTGCAGTATTCGGAGGCGGCTGTTTCTGGTGCCTTGAGAAAATATTTATGCAAATAAACGGCGTAGAAAGTGTCGAATCGGGTTATGCAGGAGGATTCAGGGAAAATCCTTCATATAAAGAAGTCTGCTCGGGAGAAACGGGCCATGCAGAAGTGGTAAAGATCGAATTTGATCCGGAGATTGTGAGCTTTGATCAATTACTTGAAGTGTTTTTTTATATCCATGACCCGACAACTCTAAATCGCCAGGGAAATGATACGGGGGAGCAATACCGTTCCGTTATCTTTTTTACTTCCGGGCAGCAGGAAAAAAGTGCACGGACATTTATCGATAATTTTGAAAATAAAAAAATATTCCTGGGGTCAATAGTGACCGAGATCAAACCGCTGGATAAATTCTACAAAGCAGAAGATTATCACCAAAAATATTTTATGAGTAATCCTTCACAGCCTTATTGCCAGCTTATCATATCGCCAAAAATAAAAAAATTCCGTGAAAAATTTACCAGACTTCTAAAATAATAATCTGTTTATTTAAATAATTATCAGAATTTTCAGTCTGTATCAGAATTTTAAATCTGCATCATTTATCTTATTTGAAGAAATCACGATAACCGGTTATCTGCCGGAACATGAGGAGCAACTCCCGCTGGTGCAGCTGCTGCACGATGAAGAACTCCCGTAACTACTACTATCGGAGGATTTTTTGAAACCCACAGGTGCAAAGATTTTTATCATATTTTTACTTCCGCATTTCTCACACTCTATATGGCAGCTATCATCTCCTTTTATCACTACTTCTGAAACGCTTCCGCAATCCTGGCATTTATAATCCACAAAACGCAAATCTATCACCTTTAATAATTATATCAGTATATTATATCTTCAAGAACAGATGTTAATACTTTATATATCTCTTTATTTGTAATAATTCCGGATTTTGATTTAATTATATGGTTTTCCATACTATTCCCCGGATATAAATTATACTATATCTTAATAAAATTCTTTCTAAAAAATAATAAAATAATTAGAATAAAGTACTGATTGGAATCTAATTGCATACCAGGGAGATAAAATGTTTTTTAAGCCGGATATCAATACTTATATCCCCGGAAAAATAATATGTGTCGGGATGAACTACCGGTCACATATCAAAGAGCAGGATGGCCGCTTTCCGTATAAGCCTGTACTTTTTTCCAAAGCAACAAGCTGTATAATAAAAAACAACGAGAATATTATTTACCCTCCCGAAGTCAAGGAACTCGATTATGAAGTAGAACTTGCGGTAATAATGGGCAGAAAAATGAAAAACATTCCGGAAGATGAAGTATTAGAATACATTTACGGTTATACCATAATGAATGACATTACAGCCAGAGACATCCAGAAAAATGAGTCGCAGTGGTACCGGGCAAAAAGTTTTGATACCTTCGGGCCTCTCGGTCCGGTTATTGTTGATAAAGATAAAATAACCGATCCCCAGAATCTGAATCTGAAATCTTATGTAAATAGTGAAATAAGGCAAAATGGCAACACGTCAGATATGATATTTGGTGTTTACAAACTCATATCTTATATCTCGAGATCTATTACCTTAGAGGCAGGTGATCTTATATCCACCGGAACCCCTGCGGGAGTTGGGATCTTTATGAAAGAGAAAAAAATATTGAAGCCCGGGGACACAGTAATATGCGAGATCGAGAAAATAGGAAGACTGGAAAATAAAATTGCATAATGAATGAGATTTACCAGATTTTTATAGGATCGATGATTGTAGCTTTCTCCGGTGCACTTGTACCGGGCCCTATGCTTACACTGGTAATAAGCAGTGTCGCCAGTAAAGGTTTCTGGACATCTTTTTTTATCGTAGTCGGTCATTCCATATTGGAGTTAGTGGTAGTAATAGGCTTTTTCCTGGGAATATTAAAATTTCTCGATGATCCTCTTATTACAAAGATAATCGGACTCCTGGGAGGCATTTTTCTCCTGTATATAGGAACCGATATTATAGTCTCGATTTTCAAGAAGAAATTTATCATAGATTTCAAGTCTGTATTAAAACAAAGAACCATTACCGGAAAATCAACCATTACAGTAATATCCAAAGGTATCCTTATCAGCCTTATGAACCCCTACTGGTTTATCTGGTGGATCAGCATAGGAGCAGCTTTCCTTTTAAAAAGTGTGAAATTCAACATTGCCGGCATTTCCTCTTTTTATATCGGCCACATTAGTGCGGATTTTATCTGGTATTTATTTATCGGATTTTTGGTCAATACAGGGCGCAGATTTTTTAACCAGAAAATATATAATGGTATTCTTATTGCCTGCAGCATATTTTTATTTTATCTTGGAACAAGGTTTATAGTTGAAGCTGTAATCTGAATTTTTATCTTTTCATCGGTTATTACAATGGATATACTTTATTGTTAGAGGAGGTGTTTATGCAATGGCAGATAATAAGAAAAAGAAAAAACTGGCAATGGTAGTATTCAGCGGAGATCTTGACAAACTTATGGCTGCTTTTATCATAGCAACAGGTGCGGCAGCTTCCAATATCGAAGTTACCATGTTCTTTACTTTCTGGGGGCTCAGGGCTTTAAAGAAAAAAACTTTGACCGGTAAGAGTTTTATGGGGAAGATGATGGGTATAATGGAAAGAGGAGACATAAGTAAAGCTTCACCAAGCAAGTATAGCTTCGGCGGCCTGGGACGCTGGATGTTTAGGAAAATGATGAGATCAAAAAAGGTTGCTACGCTGCCCGAACTCAGACAGATGGCAATAGAACTGGGTGTAAAACTATATGGCTGCCAGATGAGTATGGATGTCCTTGAAATTCCTAGAGAGAAAATGATCGATGAGGTAGTGGCCTGCGTGGGAGTAACATTCTTTATAGAACAGGCTCAGGAATCCGATATGCAATTTTTTATTTAAAATAATTTTTAGCAAAGTAGTAAACAGGAGGCATCATTTTTATATTAAAAAAGGGGAAAGTTTTAATTTTAATATCTTTAATTTTATTTTTTTTATTTAATAATTAATTTTATTTTATTATAATCATTAGCAATCAATATAATTTCAAAACACCTTAATCTATGTATTTTAAATTAGTTATTCAGGTTTTAGGCGGTCTGGCCTTATTCATTTTTGGTATGACCACCTTAAGTGATAGTATTCAAAAAATAACTTCAAACAATTTAAGATCCGCAATCAATATACTTCAAAAAAAACCATGGGCCTCTATGCTGGTTGGACTTTTAATAACCATGATAATTCAGAGCAGCAGCGCCACCTCAGTAATGACTATCGGATTTGTCAATGCAGGACTTATGTCTTTAAAAACATCTATAGGAATTATAATGGGTGCAAATATTGGCACCACCATTACTGCACAGATAGTTTCCTTTAATGCTATTGATATCCTTTCTTATCCTTTGATGATCATTGGTTTTCTTTTGTTTTTTATC
>CAZODG010000025.1:0-3755 GCA_964578525.1 uncultured Actinomycetota bacterium | reverse complement strand
TATTGATATCCTTTCTTATCCTTTGATGATCATTGGTTTTCTTTTGTTTTTTATCAGTAAAAGGCGAAGGTACAAAAATATAGGAATGGCACTGCTCGGTCTTGGGTTACTGTTTCTGGGAATGAATATAATGAAGTTATCGCTTGAGCCTTTAAGAAATAATATAGCTTTTAAAAACTTCCTGCTGACATTCAGTAAAAATCCATTTCTTGGCTTACTCGTGGGAATAGTGATGACATCGGTATTACAGAGCAGTTCCGCAACTATAGGTTTGCTTATCGCGCTTGCAGCGCAGGGTCTGATACCAATAACCGCTGCCGTTCCAGTCCTGTTCGGTGATAATATTGGGACCTGTACAACAGCCCTGATTGCAAGCGTCGGCACAACGGTGACTGCTCGTCGAACCGCATTCGCTCATTTATTATTCAAAATACTTGGAACGATTATATTTTTCACATTATTATATGGATTTAAACTCGGTCCGCTGCTTTTCCCTCTCATTGGAAGTACGGTTCCCCGCCAGATAGCCAATATGCATACTATATTTAATACCGTCACTACACTGATTTTATTTCCATTGATCGGATTATTTGAAAAATTGGTCGTTAAATTATATCCGGGTAAAGACATAATAGTTCAAAAAAATGCATTGTACCTGGACAGCAGATTGATCAATACTCCATCTGTTTCACTGGATCTATCCAAAAAAGAATTGCTGCGGGTAATCAAAATAGCTCAGAATATGTTAAACCTTTCATATGAAAGACTGAGTAAGAAAGATGCCACACTCGAGAAAAAGGTACTTGACAGAGAATATGCCGTGGATAGTATCACGGAAGATATAATAAGATATCTTACCAAAATTTCTCAAAAATCACTGGGGCCAAGACTTTCAATCAAACTCACCAATTTGCTGCATGTAGCTTATGATGCAGAAAGAGCTGCTGATCATACCGAAAGCATGCTTTATCTAATGCTGGTAAAAGAAGAGAATAATATGAATTTCAGCAAAATCGCTATGCAGGATCTGGAATCTGCAGTTAAAAAAGTCAACCACCTTTTCGACTCTCTTGTATCAGGTATGGAAAAAAATGATAAAAGCCAGCTCGAAAAATGTGAAGAAATAGAAACAGAAATAGACATACTGGTAAAAGAAATCCGAACCTCTCATCTTAAACGTCTCCAAAGCGGAGATTGTATGCCGCTTTCGGGAGTAGTTTTCGCCGATATCATCCTGCATCTTGAAAGGATAGGGGACCTTCTTTACGGAATATCAAGAAATCTTTTAAAAATTGAGATTTAATCGGGATTATAAATCATATTAAAATTATACCAAAGACAGTCTAGAAACATTCCCTGTCTCTTATCTTGCAGAATTCACTTTCAAATTCAACTTCTATGGTAGAGTGTCCCAGGTCAGGAGATCCTATGAGTTCTTTTACCTTTCTCTTTATACCGGTTATTTCCTCAGTAGTTGTATTGTCTTTTACGACGATATGAGTTGTCAGTATATTGTTTAAACTATCTATGGACCATATATGAGTGTGATGAATGCCTGTGACTTTATCAATTTTTCGAATTTTATCTTCAATCTCTTCGATATTTATTCCGGTTGGAACAGCCTGCAGAAAAACAGAAAAAGTCTTTTTCAAATTAACCACAACATTATACAAAATATAAATTGTGATAACGATTGAAAGAATAGGATCCAGTATGGGGATATTTTTAAACATCATTATGATGCTTATGACAAGAATGGCCGCCCAGCCCAAAATATCATCGAGAAGATGGAGCGTTATAATTCTCTCGTTTAAGGATCTCCCCTTCCTTACGCGCAGCGCAGCAATTCCATTTATCACAACACCCCCTATCGCGAAAAATAACATCCCTTTTGCATTTGGCTGTTCAGGATTGAATATGCGGGGTATTGCCTGAGATAATACATATACCGAACCGAGGATCAGTATTAAACCATTTATCAATGCTGAAAGTAATGAATATCTCCTGTACCCATATGAATATTTTTCATCCTTCTTCTTCCTGGAATATTTTTCCAGCAGCCAGGATAATCCAAGCGAAAAACTATCCCCGAGATCATGTAATGCATCGGATATGATGGCGACGCTGTTCGTCCATAATCCCCCGATGATTTCGATTATGGTAAATCCAAGATTTAAAAAAAATACTACTCTTATATTTGAAGTACTGTCCTGTCTATTATTATGATGATGGCCTGCCATTTTTTTTATCCAATCAATTTAAATTCTGTGATTTAAAAATATTAATTCAAATTTATTCTTGTATTATTTGATTTTCTCAGCTAAATTTATTAAAGCTTCTTTTAGAGCTTTTTTACTTTTATCGGATAAATCTTTCGAAGCTAACCTGCTTTTTTTATACAAATTTTTTATCGCATCTTTTAAGGCTTCTTTGCCCCTATCGGATAAATCTCTGGCCATGACTTCACTTCTTTTAGAGATATCCCTCGTGACGACTTTACTCTTTTCGGATAAATTTTCAAAAGTATCATCACTTTTTTCGAATATATCATCAAAAACATCTCTGCTTTTATTCAATAATTTCTTCGCTGCATCTTCTATAATCGTCCTGTTTTTCTCGGACCAGTTTTTTGAAAAATACTTTAATGCGTCTTTACTCTTTTCGGACAGGTTTCTGAGGGCGTTTTTCAGTTCAGTTATACTTCTCTCGGATATGACCGGACAGGAAGTGACTCCCCATATCCCGGGACCGGTATGGGCACTCATAATCGCAGTGACTTCAGTCAAAATCAGCTCATCGACTTTAATCCTGTAATCTTCTCTTATCATTTTTTCAAGTTCCAGAGCCGGTTTGATATCCGAACCATAAAAGATACCGATTTTTTTCTTGCCGGTATAAAATGTGTCTTTTCTGATCTGCTTATATAGCTCAATAATAGAATTCTTTTTACTGCTCACAAATTTCTTTAGCTTTACCCTGCCTTCACTGCCAATAGTAATTATTGGTTTAAGTCTTATAGATTTTGCTAAAAATTTTCCCAAAAATGGAGCCCTTCCTCCCCTGAATAAATATTCAAAATTTTCAAAAGTAGCAAACATCCTGCTTCTCTTTATTAAAAATTCTATAATACTGTCTATTTCTTCTTCACTTTCATCTCTTTGCGCAGCTCTTGCGGCTTCCAGAGCTATAAAACCCAGACTGGTGGCTGCAGTTTTTGAATCAATGACCTTAATCTTTGCCTGTGTAAAAAATTTACTTGCCTGACTTGCGGAATTCAAAGTTCCCGATAGTTTTGAACTGACATGAATCGAATAAATCAGGATCTTTTTTTCTTTTTCTACTATGTCCCTGTATAGTTTCACAAAATCACCTACGGAAGGCGTAGAGGTTCGGATTTTAACTCCTAATTCCAGTTTTTCAAATACTTCACTACTGGTTATTTCTTTTCCTTCAAGATATAATTTACCACCAAATCCGATATATAGAGGTATTATTTTAATATTATATTTCTTTGCAAGCTCTGCAGGAATATCAGATGTGGTATCAGTTACTATAGCTATATTATTCATAGATCTCCTTTTCTTCTGGGGTTAAAATTCATTTTACAATATTCTACATAAAAAAATAGTATTTATTTAAATCCGGGTCAATTTTTTTAGAAAGTTAATAGCATTAAAAGATTTTTTATTATATCATATTTGGCAATTATCGCAGGCAATTAAAAACTATAATAATTATTGAAATTTAAAAAAGTG
>CAZODG010000024.1:0-14816 GCA_964578525.1 uncultured Actinomycetota bacterium | reverse complement strand
TAATATTTTTATTATTATTCCGCTTGAATCCAATTACAAGATGTCAGCTTGATGAGTGAAGATAAAATAAAGATAAGAGTAAAAAACTACGGATTCTATTATGGAACCGTAAAAGTGTTGACAGATATAAATATGGATATCCGGGAAAACACAATTACAGCCATAATAGGTCCATCCGGCTGCGGAAAATCTACATTCCTTAGGACCTTTAATCGTATGAATGAGCTCCTGCCGAATACCAGAGTCGAAGGTGAAGTAATTGTTGACGACATCGATATTTATAAAAAAAATATCGATGTCGTGGACCTTCGTAAAAGAATCGGCATGGTCTTCCAGAGACCCAATCCTTTCCCCAAGACTATTTATGAAAATATCGTTTACGGTCCCAGATTGCATAAAAAATACACCAGGAAGGAGCTTGATTCAATTGTGGAAAATAGTTTGAAGAGATCTGCTCTCTGGGATGAAGTAAAACATAAATTGAATACAAATGCTCTGGATCTCTCAGGCGGGCAGCAGCAGAGGCTTTGTATCGCAAGACTGCTTGCGGTGAATCCCGATATAATACTTATGGACGAACCTGCTTCGGCGCTGGATCCTATTTCGACTCAAAAAATAGAGGATTTAATGGATGAACTCAAGGAAAAATATACGATAATCATAGTGACCCATAATATGCAGCAGGCAGCGAGGGTTTCTCAAAAAGCAGCATTTCTGCTCACGCAGGATATTTGTACGCCGGCTACACTTATTGAATATGACGATACCAATAAGATATTTACTAACCCCGGGGATAAAAGAACAGAGGATTATATAACCGGTAGATTTGGTTAATCAAATATTTGCTTTTGACATCTCATATATCATACAATATAATACCTCAATTAATAACTACATTATTTTCTATCTCAGTACTCGAAATAAATATTAAGGCATAACTATAAAGTCACAGAAATTAGGAGAAGAAATGAAAGAATATCACCTCACTAAAGAAGGTTATGAAGAACTTCTAAAAGAAAGAGAGGACCTTATAAACAATAAGCGTAAAGAGATTGCCGAAAGATTGAAAGATGCAAAAAATTCAGGAGGAGATTTAACCGAAAATTCCGAATACGAGTTTGCCAAAACAGAACAGGCTTTTACAGAAGGCCGAATCGAACAAATTAACGAGATATTAAATAATTATATTATAATAGAGAGGAAAATCGGCAAAGGGCTGGTTGAGCTTGGATCGATCGTAATAATAAAAGATCTGGACAAGAAAAAAGAAAAAGAGTTCAAAATCGTAAGTTCAATAGAATCCGATCCTGAAAAGAACAAGATTTCGGATGAATCTCCTATGGGAAGGGCACTGCTTAACAGAAAAACAGGCGACGAAGTAGTAGTCAAGACTCCTAAAGAAACCAAAAGATTAAAAATAATAAAAATCAAATAAAATTAAAAATCGAGTCTGCGGTTAATAAGTTATGAAGGATAAAGAAAAGGCAAAAGACGGCAATTCGAACATTGAAGATAATGTGGGAAGCAAGCTCGATGGAGCTGTGGGCGAATATCTGATGGAGTCAGAAGAACCTATGGCTGAGGCATTAAAGTTGAAACTTGAAAAAGTCAAAGCTCTAAAAAAAAGCGGTAAAAAAATTTATAAAACCAGGTTTGACAAAAGTTCGGATATTTCTGACATAAAAACAAAATATTCTTCTCTCAAAGCCGGCGAAAAGTCTGAAGAGGTTTTTAAAACAGCAGGCAGACTTGTAAGCTTCAGAAAACACGGTAAAGTGACTTTTAGTGATTTAAAAGATCTCACAGATAAGATACAGCTGTATGTAAATCAAAAAAATATCGGTGAAGAAAAATATGACGAATTTTTGGACCTGGATATAGGTGATTGGGCTGGTGTAGAAGGGACTGTCTTTGTGACACATGCAGGAGAACTCTCCATAAACATTTCACGGTTTGAACTTCTGAGCAAAGCATTAAGGGTACTGCCTGAAAAGTGGCACGGATTAAAAGACAAGGAATTAAGATACCGCCAGAGATATCTGGATTTTATAGTAAATCCTGAAGTAAAAAATGTATTTCTTACAAGAATCAAAGCAATAAATGCCATAAGAAAATTTTTGAATGACAGCGGTTTTAAAGAAGTGGAAACACCGATGCTCCAGTCTATTCCGGGCGGTGCAGCGGCACGGCCATTCAGGACCCATCATAATGCCCTGGATATGGATCTTTATTTAAGAATTGCACCGGAATTGTATTTAAAGAGATTGATAATAGGCGGATTTGATAAAGTTTTTGAAATAAATAGAAATTTTAGAAATGAAGGGATATCTTACAAGCACAATCCTGAATTCACTATGCTGGAATTTTACCAGGCATATGCGGATTATAATGACATGATGGATCTTACGGAAAAGCTAATAAAATTTGTAGCAAGGGAGTCTATCGGTAAATTGACCACAGATTACCGGGGAAATAATATTGATCTTGGAGTAGAGTGGCAATGCTTTTCCATGCTGGAATCTATTCAAAAGTTTGGCGGAATCAAAGTAAGTTTTAAGGACAGTATAAAAGAGCTTGAGGACAAGGCAAAAGGAATGAATATTGAAATAGAAAGAGATTCCGGCAAGGGAAAGATCATAAATAAGATTTTTGAGACTGTTGTTGAACCAAAACTCATACAACCTACTTTTATAAAAGATTATCCAATAGAAATTTCTCCACTGGCAAGAAGACATCCGGATAATGAAAATCTTGTTGAAAGATTTGAACTTTTTATAGGGGGAGAAGAGATAGCGAATGCTTTTTCGGAGTTAATCGACCCCGGAGAACAATTGGATAGATTCAAGAGCCAGGCAAAAAGTAAAAACGAAGAAGAGAGAATTACGGGTAAAATCGATGTTGAATTTCTAAAAGCACTTGAGTATGGAATGCCGCCTGCAGGCGGAGAAGGAATCGGGATCGATAGGCTGGTCATGCTGCTGACAAACAGCAGTTCCATCCGGGATGTAATTCTTTTTCCTCTCCTCAGGCCTGAATAGGGCCCTGCGGCATGTACCCGTAGTTAAGTTTATTCTTTTAGAAAAGATGATATAATTTCTCTGCAATTGAGTTAACTTTTTCCTAAAGTGGTGATTTAAAAAATGAAATGTGATTTTTGTCACGATAATGAAGCTACCATTCACTTGATAAAGATTCAGGGAAGCAATGTAGAAAAAATAAATTTATGCAAGGAATGCGCAAAAGATTTTTCTTTTCTGACCGAAAAAGATTCATACAATGACCTTACCAGGATCCTTTATAGATTTTTTAACAGCGGGGTAAACGAGCATCATTCCGGAAGAGATAAAAAAATACTGAGAAATATAAGTTACAGCAGGAACAGAAAATGTCCCATTTGCGGCATTGATTTAAAGACTATAAAAAAAATCGGAAGAGTCGGGTGCAGTAATTGTTATAATGAATTTAAAGACGTGCTGTTTCCAATTATAAAATCTATTCAGGGAAGTCTTGAAAATAAAGGTAAGGTTCCGATAAAGACAAACAGGAAAATCAGATTGGAGAAAAATATAAAAGATCTAAAGCATAAGCTTAAAAATGAGATAATGATAGAAAATTTTGAAGAGGCGGCAAGAATAAGGGACCGGATAAAAAAACTGGAGGATAGTAAATATGACCGGTAAAAATTTCTACCTCCTGGAAAGTAAGACCGGGAAAAGGAGATCCGGGAACAACAAAAACAAAATTATTTTAAATACAAGGGTCAGGCTTGCAAGAAATCTTGCTGATCATAAGTTTGTAAATATAAGCAGTGGTCCGGAAAAAAATATTATACTTAAAGAAATCAGGAAATATATCGACGATGTAAAGTTTTTTAAAGATTTCAGATTTTATTCCGTTAAAAATCTTGGAAAGATACAGAGGGACCTGCTTTTTAAAGATTTTATGATCGGCCCCGAAGCAGCGAATAAAATGCAGGGCAAAGGATTATTTATAAGACCGAGCCAGAATTGGGGAGATTCATCGATAATAATGATCAATCAGGAGGATCATTTAAGGATTCAGAGCATCCGTCCGGGTCTTAATATTCTTGAGGCTTATAAGGAAGTCATTGGAATCGAAAGATATTTCGAAAGAAAAATAAGTTTTGCCTTTGACAAGAATCTGGGATTCCTGACGGCAAGCCCGCTTAATCTTGGAACCGCACTTAAAGTATCAGTTATTGTCCACCTTCCGGTGCTTGCAATAAGTCCAGAGGTTGCCGATTTTGTTAAAAAATTAAATCAGGTTGGCTGCCTCATCAATGGGTATTTTGTCGGTCATTCCGAAATAATCGGTAATCTTTTTAAGATTTCCAATCAGGTGACACTGGGAAAAAGCGAAGGGGCCATAGTTGAAGAAATGCAGGCGATTTGTTTAAATATTATAGATGACGAAAAGGCAGCGAGGATCAAGTTAAAGGAAAGCGATCCTCTGGGAATCAAAGATAATATATACCGTTCGTTTGGTTTGCTTAAATATGCTAAAATATTATCATATGAAGAATCACTGGAATTATTATCAATACTGAGGCTGGGGCTCGACCTCGATATAATTGACGGTATAAATGATTTTGATTACTTTGAAATTATGGGGAAAATCAGCGATTCGCACGTCATATCTGATCTTGAGATGAGCGGTAGAGTGACCGATGATGAACTGGATTCGGCAAGAGCCGATTTAATAAGAAAAAAAATATTAAAGGAAATTTAAATAAATGTTTGAAAGATTTACAGAAAGAGCAAGAAAAGTAGTGGTCAAGGCGCAGGATGAGGCCAGGTTCCTGAAGCAGAATTATATAGGCACCGAGCATATTCTTCTTGGATTGATTAACGAGAAGGAAGGTATGGCCGCAAGAGTGTTTTATGAACTGAATATTCCGTTTGATGATATCAAATCCGCTGTAAGAGAAGTGGTCAATGAGGGTACCTCGGAATCGTATGAGCATATTCCTTTTACTCCCAGAGCTAAAAAGGTTCTGGAGCTGTCTTTAAGAGAAGCGCTTCAAATGGGACATAATTATATAGGGACGGAACATATACTGCTTGGGCTTCTCAAGGAAGGGGAAGGAGTGGCCGCAAGGGTCCTTAACAGCATGGGGATAACTCTTGATATAGTTAAGGAAAAAGTAAAAGAACTCCTGAGCAAGCAGACTTATTATTCTGAACCGGAAAGGACCGTATCCGAAAGAAATCAAAAAAAAGTGCTTAAGATGCTGACTCAGCATGGAAGAGATTTGACCCTTCTCGCTCAGGAAGGAAAGCTGGATCCGCTGATAGGCAGAAAGAAAGAAATTGACAGAATAATCCAGATACTTTCCAGAAGGACCAAAAATAACCCGATTCTTATAGGTGAATCGGGAGTAGGAAAAACTGCAATCGTCGAAGGGCTGGCGCAATTCATCTGTTCAAAAAAAGTTCCTTCAAATCTTTCAGGCAAACGGATATTTACTCTTGACCTGGGATCGTTGGTCGCCGGTTCAAGATACAGAGGAGATTTTGAGGAAAGACTTAAAAAGGTGCTGGCAGAAATCAAGGATGACGGAGATATCATACTTTTCATAGATGAGATTCATACTCTGGTGGGAGCAGGTGCTGCCGAAGGTGCAATAGACGCAGCAAGTATTTTAAAACCAATGCTTTCGAGAGGAGAAATTCAAACCATAGGCGCCACTACTGTCAATGAGTACCGCAAGTATGTAGAAAAAGATAAAGCGCTGGAAAGAAGGTTCCAGCCGATTTTTATAAATGAACCTACTGTCTATGAGACCATAGAAATTTTAAAGGGACTTAAGGACAGATATGAAACATTTCATGGCCTCGATATAACCGAAGATGCAATAGTGTCTGCGGCAAAATTATCCCACCGTTATATCAGTGACAGGTTCCTTCCCGATAAGGCTATCGATCTTATAGATGAGGCCGCAGCAAGGTCAAGGGTCAGGACCCTTACTGCACCCCCGGACCTTAAGGAACTGGAGATAAATATCGATAAAATCGCGGCTGAAAAGAAAAAAGCAATAGAAGCACAGGATTTCGAAAAAGCCGCACAACTGAGGGATAAAGAAAAACAGCTGATTAAAGAAAAAAGAGAAATAGAAGAAATAAACATAAGAACCAAAAAAGTTGATAGGGAAGTCGTCGGCGAACATGAAATCACAGAAATATTGGCCAACTGGACAGGCATTCCGGTATATAAGCTGACCTCAAGCGAATCTTCAAAACTGCTCAGAATGGAAGATGACCTTCATAAAAGAGTCATTGGACAGGATGAGGCAATAAAAACCGTTTCAAAAGCAATCAGGCGTTCACGTTCCGGTCTTAAGGATCCGAAAAGACCGATTGGTTCCTTTATGTTTCTGGGACCATCGGGCGTAGGGAAAACCGAACTTGCAAAGACCATAGCAGAATTTTTATTTGAAAAAGAAGAAGCTTTGATCCAGATAGATATGTCGGAGTATATGGAAAAGCATTCGGTATCCAAACTGGTCGGTTCTCCTCCGGGATATGTGGGTTACGACGAAGGCGGACAGCTTACCGAATTGGTGAGAAGAAAGCCATACAGCGTGATACTTCTGGATGAAATAGAAAAAGCGCATCCGGATGTTTTCAACATACTTCTGCAGATTTTCGAGGACGGACACCTTACGGACTCTCAGGGCAAAAGAGTGGATTTCAAGAATACTGTGTTAATAATGACATCCAATCTGGGAGCAAGGGAGATACAAAAAAATACCCCGATGGGATTCAAAAAAATAAACACTGAGGACCTCTCTTATGACGAGATAAAAGAAAAGGTAATGAGTGAACTGAAGCAGGCTTTCAGACCGGAGTTCCTTAACAGGATAGATGAGGTAATAGTATTTCATAAGTTACAGAAACAGCAGATTTACAATATCATGGATCTTATGATGTCCAGAGTACAGCAGCAGCTTGAACTGCAGGGCATTATTATAGAACTTAAGAAAAGTGCAAAGGATCTGCTTCTCGAGAAGGGCTATGACTCTACAATGGGCGCAAGACCTATGAGAAGATGTATACAAAATCTCATAGAGGATCCTATTTCAGAGAAATTGATAAGCGGTGAAATAAAATCCGGTCAGAGAATCGAAGTAAGCGCAAAGGATAAAAAAATGTACTTCAATATCAAGAAATCCAACCGGAGCAGCATTATAAAAGTTTAATTATAAGGGAAAATGAATAAAAATAATGAAAAATTATTGCTGGATTGCCTTAAGATAGTCGCACCCGGGACGGAACTCAGAATGGGCATTGAATACATCCTGCAGGGAAAGACAGGAGGACTTATCGTTGTCGGAGATTCGGAAGAGGTTCTGAAACTTGTAAACGGAGGATTTTATATAGGATGTAATTTTTCTCCTACCAGATTTTATGAACTTGCCAAGATGGACGGAGCAATTATATTGAGTTCCGACGGAAAGCGGATTTTATATGCCAATACTCAACTTTTTCCTAATCCGGATATAAATACCTCCGAGACAGGTACCAGGCACAGAACCGCAGAGAGGGTAGCAAAACAGACAAATACTCTGGCTATTTCCATTTCGGCGAAAAGAGATGTGGTTACTATATATAAGGGCGATATAAAGTATATGCTTGAGGAGCCGAGGACAATCCTGTCCAAGGCGAATCAAGCGCTTCAAACACTTGAAAAATACAAGGAAGGCCTGGATGAGCTTACCTTCAATCTGACCGTAAAAGAATTGGAAGATATAGTCACGCTCTTTGACGTAGTCAGCGTGCTTCAGAGATCAAGCATTGTGCAGAGAACGGAAAAGGAAGTCAAAGAATATATATCTGAACTGGGATCGGAAGGAAAGCTTTTAAATATGCAGACCGAAGAATTAATGACCAATATATTAAATGATTCTTTGAATATTATAGGTGATTATGCACACGTTGATATTGGTATGGAACCATTAGAGCTGAAGGATAGAATAAATCTGTTAGGCGAGAAGGAGCTGCTCAAACTTGATAGTATTGCAAAAATTTTAGGCTATGAAGTCGAGGGCAGCTTAAAGGAAGTAAACATACACCCCAGAGGGCTAAGAATTGTTTCTGAAGTAAGAAGGCTTCCCCAGTCGATTATTATCAATTTAATAGATAAGTTTGGTAATTTAAAAAATATTCTAAATGCAAATATCGAAGAATTATCCGAAGTTGCCGGAATGGGAAAAATCAGGGCGCGGTCTTTGCATGAAAGACTGAAAAAGTTTTCTGAATATTATTTATATAATGACCTGTATAATAGAAAAGGAGGGATAATCCCAAGAGTCAAGATATAATAATATTGGAATATCAATTATTAGATTTATGCATCTTTCGGTTAGAAGGTTTTTCAAAAAAATAGTAGTGATGACAATTTATGAATGCAGCGATAATTACAGCAGCTGGAAAGGGTACCAGGCTAAAAGGCGATATCAGCAAACAGTTTATGGATATTTATGGAAAACCGATATTAGCTCACACTATTACTGCTTTTCAAAATGCTTCGAAAATAAAAGAAATCTATATTTCTGTCCCTAAAGATTATCTGGAATTATGCCAGAAAAGTATAATCGAGAAATATTCATTCGATAAAGTAAAAAAACTGGTAATTGGCGGAAGCACCAGACAGGAATCCGTTTATAATACTATTATCGAGTTGCCTTCTTCCACCGGAATAGTATCAATACATGATGGTGTAAGACCGCTTATTACTTCGGATGAAATCGATTCTTTGATAAATACATTAATAAGAGAAAACAAAAAAGATCCCGGAATAAGAGGGGTAATAATGGCGGCACCCGCAAGAGAAACTATAAAGATAACGGAAAACGGTACCATAGACAGGACTGTTCCGAGAGATACGGTCTGGTATGCTCAAACTCCCCAGATTTTCTTTTATCAGGATATTTTAAAAGCTCATAACATAGCGAGAAAAGATGATTTTACCGGTACGGATGACGCATGCCTGGTTGAAAGGATCGGTGGAAAGGTGAGCATTGTTAGGGGCAGACATGAGAATATAAAGATCACCACTCCAATTGATTTGTTTCTGGCGGAACTTATCATGACCAGAAATGTTAGAAGATAATTAAAATAAAAAAAATACAGGAAGGTTAATTTTTATGAGAGTTGGATTGGGATATGATGTCCATGCCTTTCAGTCAGGAAGGAAATTGGTTCTTGGAGGAGTAAAAATAGATCACCCTCTGGGACTTGCGGGGCATTCCGACGCGGACGTCCTGGTGCATGCCGTTATGGATGCTATTCTGGGAGCATGCGGCCTGGGAGACATAGGAATTCATTTTCCGGACAGCGATATGAAGTACAAAGATATATCAAGTCTGACCCTACTGGAAGAAGTCAGAAAAAAAATGGAAGAAAAAGGCTTCAGCATAATGAATTTAGATTCAGTTCTCATAATGCAGAATCCTAAAGTTTCTCCTTATATCAAGGAGATGAAAAAAAATTTAGCCGGCATTTTAAAAATAGATGAGGCCGATATAAATATAAAGGCTACCACTACGGAAGGACTGGGATTTTGCGGTAGAGAAGAAGGAATTGCCGCAAAGTGCATTGTTCTGCTGAAATAGGTCCCGGTCAAATAGAGTTTTAATTGGGCTTATTTAGCACAGATAAACCATTTAGTACAAATAAATTGAAAAAAGTTTTTATATAAATATTTAAGGAATAACCAAAATTTATCGGAGTAAAAATGACACCTCGTTTTAGATTTGCCCCGTCTCCCACTGGAGGCCTGCATATAGGAACTGCAAGGACCGCGCTGTTTAACTGGCTCGCTGCAAGGAGCATGAAGGGTAAATTGATTTTAAGAATAGAAGATACAGATGTAAAAAGATCCAGTACCGCTTATGAAAAATCCATAATAGGGGATTTAAAGTGGCTCGGACTGGACTGGGATGAATTTTACAGGCAGAGCGAGAGAATTGAGATATATCGGAAACGCGCCTTCCAATTGCTGGATGAAGATAAAGCTTACAAATGTTTTTGCAGCCCGGAGCGGCTGGAAAATCTTAAGGAGAGCCAGTATGCAGCGGGAAAGATGTCCAAATACGATGGGCTGTGCCGTAAACTGGATAATGCAGAGGTAGAAAAAAAATTAAGAGACGGTGTACAATTCGCCATAAGATTCAAAATAGCAGACGACAGGAAAATCACATTTCATGATTTGATAAGAGGAGAGATTAGTTTCAGTTCAGAAGTCATCGGAGATTTCATAATAATAAAATCCGATGGGACCCCATCCTATAATTTTGCAGTGGTAGTAGATGACGGAGATATGAAGATTACGCATGTGCTGAGAGGAGAGGACCATATAACCAATACCGCAAGACAGATCCTGTTGTTTGAAAGTTTAGGATCGGGCATTCCTTCTTTTGCGCATTTTTCTATGATACTTGGGAGAGATGGTTCCAAATTGAGTAAAAGACATGGGGCGGCTACTATTTCTCAGTTCAGAGAAGAAGGATATCTTTCAGAAGCGCTGGCAAATTATCTTTCGCTACTTTCATGGGCCCCGGATGAGGGTCAGGAAATATTTAGCCTGAGAGACATTCTGGATAAATATAAAATATCCGACATATCAAAAAGTCCGGCTATATTCGATGTGAATAAATTGAACTGGTTAAACGGTATTTATATAAGAAAAAAATCCGACAGAGAGCTTGCAGATCTGTGTATCCCGTACCTTTTAAGCGAAAAAATCATAGATAAAAATGATACAGAAAACGAAAAAATAATGGGAAAGATTTTAAAAGGTATAGATGCCTTCAAGGATAACTTGAAGGTTTTAGGTGACCTCTCTCTCCATATGAAAGATTTTTTTGAAGAAAAGATAACGGAATACAGTAAGGAAGCAGATGAAATCTTAAAACTCGAATCATCAAAAACAGTGCTAAAGACTTTTCTTGAACTACTGGAGAGTGAATGGAAATCTTTTGACAATAATCCGGATATGGATTTTAATGAAGAGAAAGGTAAAGAAATCATTGCAGGAACAGGAGAACAATTAAAAAATTTAAACATAAAAGGTAAATATTTGTATATGCCCATCAGGGTATCGATTACGGGCAAAACTCATGGTCCGGAACTGCCGAAAGTCATATCCCTACTGGGTTTAGAAAATTGCATACAAAGAGTCAATCAAACCTTAGAATATATTAAAAATAATAAATTATAACTGGTTAGATAAAATTATGGGATTAATATCAGAATTAAAAAATCAGGTAAAAACCGCAAAAGAGAGAGATCCGGCTGCCGTAAGTACCGCTGAAATATTACTTACTTATTCGGGAGTGCATGCGGTAATCAACCACAGAGTTGCTCACTGGCTGCATAAACATAAAGTGC
This sequence comes from uncultured Actinomycetota bacterium, assembly GCA_964578525.1. Classification (GTDB taxonomy): domain Bacteria; phylum Actinomycetota; class Humimicrobiia; order Humimicrobiales; family Humimicrobiaceae; genus Hydromicrobium. The sequence continues at coordinate 3,405 of CAZODG010000024.1, read as the reverse complement.
ATTTTATTCCCAGATGGATATCGCAGTACAGCAGATTCTTCACCGGAATTGAGATCCATCCGGGAGCAAAAATCGGGAGCGGTTTTTTTATTGATCATGGCATGGGAGTGGTGATCGGAGAGACTTCGGAAATCGGCAATAACGTCACTCTTTACCAGGGTGTGACCCTGGGCGGTACGGGAAAAGAAAAAGGAAAGAGGCATCCTACAATCGGAAATAATGTGGTCATATCCGCAGGAGCAAAAGTACTGGGTTCGATTGAAATCGGGAACAATGTGATTATCGGTGCAGGGGCGGTAGTGGTAAAATCCGTTCCTGACAATTGTACGGTAGTGGGTGTCCCTGGAAGGATTGTAAAAATCGGAGGAGAAAAAGTACTGTCGGATGAATTTCATAGAATGAATTTACCCGATCCCGTTAGCGAGATCTTGAGTGATTGCTGTGCCAGGATAGATTTTCTTGAAAAGGAATTAAAGGAATTTAAAAAAGAAAAAAATAAAGGTACTTCGTGAGTCTAACTGTTTACAATACAATACACCGGCAAAAAGAGATTTTTAAACCCCTGGAAGATGATAAGGTCGGTATGTATGTATGCGGTCCCACTGTTTATAACTATATATCAATAGGCAATTCCAGACCCATCGTAGTTTTTAATATGATCAGAAATTACTTACGGTTTTCAGGTTATAAAGTGGAATACGTCCAGAATATCACCGATATCGAAGATAAGATAATAAAAAAAGCAAATGAAGAAAAAGTGGATTACAGGGTCATAACCGATAGATATACCAGAGCATTCCTTGAGGATATTAAAAATCTGGAGGTGGGGCAGTTTAGCAGTATGCCTGTGGCAACGGAAATGATTCCGGAAATAATAGATATCATTAAGAAGATCATAGAAAATGGTTATGGCTATGTGGTAGGCGAGAATGTCTATTTCGAAGTCGGTAAATTTTCCGGTTACGGAAAACTTTCCGGACAGAATATAAATGAGATGAAAGGAACCGGAGACGATGGCTTTGAAAAAAGAAATAAAATCGATTTTGCTCTCTGGAAGGAAGCCAAAGAAGGGGAACCCTTCTGGGAAAGTCCCTGGGGCAGGGGCAGACCGGGCTGGCATATCGAGTGTTCCGCAATGTCGACGGCATTACTTGCCGGTAAGATAGATATCCATGGTGGTGGGATAGACCTGATTTTCCCTCATCATGAAAACGAGATCGCCCAGTCAGAAGGGGCGTTTCCCGGAAAGGGTGACTTTGTGAAATACTGGATACATAATGGAATGATCGAAGTAAAAGAAGAAAAGATGTCAAAATCCAGCGGGCTAAAGGAAAACTGGATCTTGAGGAATCTTCTTAAGATTTATTCTCCCGATACAATAAAACTATACATCCTTTCCACACATTACAGAAGCCCATTGGAATTCAGTATGGGAAAGCTGGATGAGGCCGGCAGGGCGCTGGAAAAAATCACCAATACCTTAAAAAACATCAAATTTTTGACCGGGCGGAAAGATACTTTAGATACGGAAGAAACGGGGAATATAGAAAGCAAAAAAACCACATCCGTTGACACCGGGATTTCATCGAATCTCGAATCTGCCATTGGATCATTCGAGCAGAATTTTAAAAATTCAATGGATGACGATTTCAATTCCGCAAAAGCAATAGGGGATATTTTCGAGCTTATAAAGAATATAAACAATATAATACAGAAACCGGATTTTGAGATTAACTCCTCTTTAAAAAAAGTCCTGCAAAAGGCACATGGAAAAATAATCGAACTGGGAATGGTACTGGGATTGAATTTTGAAAAAGAAGTTTCAGGCATATCGAAAAATCTGGAAACCAGAACGGAAATAACAAAAGAAGAGATAGAAAAGCTGATAGCAGAAAGGGAAGCTGCCAGAAAAAGCAGTGATTACAAGAAAGCCGACGAGATACGAATTTACCTGCAAAGCAAAGGCATCATTCTTGAAGACCGAAAAGAAGGAACCATCTGGAACCTTAAAGGGTAAATCTAACCTTTTGCACCTCATGGATTACCTTTTTTATAAAATTTTTTAAATTATGGGTAGTAATGGATCAAAATAGAAATTTCGAGTATTTATATGGAATTAATCCCGTTTTTTCATTGCTTACAAAAAATGCAGGAAACAGAAAGATATATCAGGTACTGGTAAGTAAGAGCAGGATCAAGGATCCCAGGATAATAAGTATTTTAACGGAAGCTGATAAGAAAAATATTGAGATAGTTGAAGTTGATCCGGTGCAATTTGAAAAAATTTCCTCCGAAGATGTTAATCCTCAGGGTATTTGTGTCAGAGTATCCCCATATAATTATAACGACCTTGAGGTGTATTTGAATAAGGAAACAGGAAACAAAAGTAAGCTGATTATCCTGGACGGCATAACAGATGTAGGAAATTTTGGTTCCATAATAAGGAATTGTAATGCATTTGGTTTTGAAGGGATCATAATACCAGAGAGAAGAAGCGTGGCCTTAAATGAAAGGATAAGCAAGATTTCTGCAGGCGCTCTTGAAGAGGTAAAAATATTCAGAGCGGTAAATATCGTAAGAACTCTTAAAGAGCTTAAAGATAAAGGATTCTGGGTATACGGGACGACGCTTGATATAGCTCCGGAAGTAAAATATCTGGATGACGTGGATTTTACATTTCCTCTTGCGATGGTTCTAGGAAGCGAGGATAAGGGGATAGGTAGATTGATCAGTGCAAACTGTGATATTATGATTTCTATAAGACTCGTTGGCAGGATGCAGTCGCTTAATGTTTCGGTTGCCAGTGGAATTATTTTGTATAAAGTGCAGGAGCAGATTGAAAGAGCAAAATGACATAGAAAACCTTGTAATAGTGGATGGTCATAATTTCATTTTTAATTTTCTTAAAGGTAATAAAGCCACCAGTGAAAAATTAACTTATTTCAGAGAAAAATTGATTGCGGATCTTGACCTGTATAAAAATCAAAAAGATTGCGATATGATAGTCGTTTTTGATGCCAGAAACAGCGACAATCCTTCAAGAAGTATTCAGATCATAGACGGAGTAAAAGTCATTTATTCAAGGAAGAATGAGACGGCTGATGCTATTATCGAAGAACTTGCCGGTATGGAGTCCGGATACCGGAGAACATTCGTGGTTACATCCGATTACCTTCAGCAAAAAGTAGTTTTCGGGAAAAATATTTACCGGAAATCCAGCAGGGAATTCAATCTGGAGATAAAGGATCTGAAGGAAAGAATAAGGGAAAAGATAACCCGCTCCAGGGAAGACTCGGATAAAAAGTTTCATTCCCTTGAAAAAAGATTAAGCGGCAAAGAAAGAAAAAAGTTATCAGAACTGCGTAAGAAGTAAAATCAAATGACTTTCCAGAAGATAATAAATAA
>CAZODG010000023.1:0-14979 GCA_964578525.1 uncultured Actinomycetota bacterium | reverse complement strand
ATAAAGCTGGGTTTTGACGATGAGTGGACAAAACTTCTGATTCAGAGACTTAAAAAGTGGCAGTGGCCGGATGGGGGATGGAACTGTGATAAAAGACCGGTGGCAAGAATATCCTCTGTTGTGGAAAGCCTCATTCCACTGCGTGCCATGTTTCTTGCAGGTAAGACTTATGATGACGGCGAAACCCTGGAGTATGCGGAAAGGACAGCGGAATACTTCCTTAAGAGGAATCTGTACCGGCGCATGCAGGATGGCAGGATGATTCTTCCTAATTTTAATAAAATACAATACCCGATCTTTTTTTATGATATTCTCTTTATTTTACTGGTAATGGCTGAAATTGGTAAGATTAAAGACATTCGCTGTTCGGAAGCACTGAATATGCTAAAGTCAAAACAACTCCCTGACGGTGGTTTTCCGCTTGAACTTAAGAACTGTAAAACAAGTGATACTATAATCACCAGGGGTTCATTTGCGGATTGGGGTGAATCGGGGAAGAGAAAAATGAATCCGTTTGTTACAATTTACGCACTATATGTACTTAAATGTGCAGGTAAATCTATATAAAGGAAACAATGAAAAAAGTAAATGATAATAAAACACCGCACAAATCATTGGAATATGATGAAAAGGTAAGGAAAACTATTCCGTTTTACAAATATTTTCATCTGCAGACAATCGATCTTATTAAAACTATTAAACCTGATGTAAAAAAATGGCTTGATACTGGCTGTGGAACAGGTTTTCTTATAGAAAAAGCTCTTCCCGTATTCAAGGATTGCATTTTTGTACTGGCAGACTCCTCAAAGGAGATGTTAATGATGGCAAAGAAGAAACTTGGAAATCATAAAAATATAGAATATCTTGATCCTGTTAGAACCGAAGAGATAAAACAAACAAACCAAAAAGAATACGATGTCATAACCGCTATTCAGGCACACCATTATTCAAATAGAGAAGATAGGAAGAGGGTCACCATTAACTGTCATAAACTTTTAAAAGATAATGGAATATATATTACATTTGAGAATATAAAACCTGAAAATGACGAGATGATTGACCCACAGCTGGACAGATGGATGAATTTTCAGTTACTTCAGGGAAGAAGTAAAAAAGATGTAGCTGAACATAGAAAAAGATTCGATGTGAAATATTTTCCCATAAAAGTAAGCGAGCATCTTAAACTTCTTGATTCTGTGGGATTCAGGATACTGGAAATATTCTGGTTATCATATCTGCAAGCCGGTTTCTTTTGTATAAAATAGGAGATATTTGAAGTAAGAAAGATGATTAAAAAACTAAAACTGTTATAATATGGTTTACCCAAAATAATTAAAAATACGACACAGGGGAATAAGGGGAAAATATGAAAAAATTTTTTTTGATATTAATAACGATTATCATATCGGTATCAATAATTCTAATCGGGGCTGGCTGCAAAACATCTGCGTCTATGGCACCCGTTGTGCCCGAATTTATTGGGGGAGATTTTGAGTTATCTCTACCTGAAAATTGGGAAGGCGGCACCAAAGAAGAACTTGATTCTATAATCGAGAAACTTGAAGAAGCGGATTTAACACAATTAGCCGATACAGTGAAAAAAAATAAATTTTATCTGGTATATTTTGGATATGATGCGGAAATGGTTGCTCAGAAGGAAGATGTAGATATTTTTACTATTACCGGTGAATCCAGGGTGGTGTTATCACTGGAAGAATATATGGATCTCGCATATGAAAGTGCGGCGGAACAATATGAAAAAGCAGAGTATAGATTCGATATTGTTGAACAAGAAATCGTCGAAATCGGTGATAACGAAGAGGTTGGAAGGACCATATTTGAGCAAACTGTAGAGTCCAAAGAAGTAAAAGTGGCACAGTATATAATAAAGGATGGATCGGATTACTGGATCCTGACCTTTTCTACCGATTTAGAACGATTTGATGAGAATTTACAGGATTTTGATGCTGCTGTCGAGACTTTTAAAATCCTGGATTAATAGGTAGATATTTACATAGATTTAGGTTGGTTTAAAATTATCAAATTTCAAAGGAGTGATAGCTATGATGTCCGATATTCCAATTGATTTGACAAAAGTAAATAAGGCAAATATCAATAAGGAAATTCTTAGAGCTGCGATAATTGCAGAACTTGATGCCATAAATTTATATGAGCAGCTGGCTTCGGTCACTGAAAATAATGATATTAAAAAGATTTTACTGGATGTGGCCAAAGAAGAAAAGACTCATGTAGGAGAATTTCAAACCCTGCTATTGAAAGAAGATAAGCAGCAAGTTGAAGAACTAAAGGCAGGAGAAAAAGAAGTCAAAAAAGAGCTGAGTAAATAACTACAGTTGAAGGCAGTTAAAATCAATTTGATTGATGAAACCAGGAAAGAGTTAATTGCTGCTGAAGTAATAGAAGCAAATACCTTTTTTAATAAATTGTTTGGATTGATAACCAGGAGAAGGCTGAGGGACAGAGAAGGATTTCTTATAAAAAATTGCAGTAGTATTCACACTTTCTGGATGAGATACAGCATAGATGTTGTGTTTTTAGATAAAAATAATCAAGTTTTAGCAATTTATTATGATTTGAAGCCCTTTAGAGCAACCCCGTTTATTAAAAATGCCTTTTTCGTATTGGAATTGAAGTCGGGGACAATAGAAAAAACTTCTTTAAAGCCTGGCGATTTGATTAGTTTTGAAGCATTATAGAGGTGACCTATTGTTTTGATCCGGAAAATTTGTCCAATACTTCTTTATATTTTTTATGATCAGGTTTCATAAAAAATGCGATTTTCAAATGTCCCCGTGCTTCGGTCATTTTATTCTCTTTTATCAGACACAAACTCAGGCCATAATGTGCAAAATCATTGGCTGCATCTATTTCCAGAGTTTTTATAAAGTTTTTTTTAGCAGAAATATATAGACCACAATTATAATATGCACTAGCGAGTACTTCCCTAATAGAACCTTTTTCAGGTTCAAAATTTTTGGCTTTTTCAAGAAGCATTATTGCTTCCAGAAATTTACCATTTTCGAATAACTTTTTACCTCTTTTAAATAAATAATAAGTACTGCTCATAATCAAACTCTTTACAAATATAAAATCATTTAATAACGGTTCGCAGTAATTATAACATTGTTGGAAGAGCCTTGATAAGGGCCGGATATTAAATATTTATATAATTATATATTTACATATATACACAATAGTGTTAATATGTAAAAAAGTTAAAATTATCAAAAGCATGGATTGAATGAATAGAATATCTTTGATAGTAAAACAAAAAATAATCAGCATTGTTCTTATAATCATCGCTGTTCTCGGAGGAATAATTATTTTTTGGTATGTAAACGGTTTAAAAGAAAAGATCCCGGAGAACATTGATTACAATCCTATATTTGTAGCTAAAGCCGATATCAAGAAAGGTGACGAGATAACGGGTGAATCAATTGAAGAACAAAAAATAACGGGAAATGTGTTCAGCGAAAAATTCATTATGGATAAGGATAAAATTATTGGGAAAAAAGTCATAAACGATATTTCAAAAGGAGAGATAATTACCGAAGATATATTGGAAGGCATGGATTCAGAAAGTGGTTTCAATCTTGATTTCTCCTCATACATACCTTATGACTTGAGAGCAGTAAGTATCCCTGTGAGTTTTTATGGTGACAGGTCATTGCTGGAAGAGGGGGACCATATAGATTTAATATCTATCTATTATGATGAAGGAAGCGGCGGCCTTTATTCAAAAACAGTCCTGTCCGAAAAAGAAATAATACTGCTCGACAGCAATCCCGGAGATAGTAATTCAGGAAATGAAAATGATACGGGAAACTTCCTTATGGATCCGGTAATTATAGATAGCCGGATCGGCTCCGGTAACGAAAATTTTCTTATTATCACTTTTTATCTCAGCAAAGCAGAAACTGAAGAAGTATTTTTAGCGCTGGAAAGAGGAGTTATCAATATATCGGTTTGTCCCGGGAATGATTTTTAAAATAGGGGCCTTTATTTTAATCAGCACTATTTATTATTATAAATTTTTGAAAGGAAATAAATGACAAATAAACTGAATGGGGAAGAGTCAAAGATCATATTATTCACAGGAAGCAAGGGAGGCTGCGGCTGTAGTTTTATGGCTTATTGCGTATCGACTTATTTTGCCAGAGAAACCACGAAGAATATATTACTGCTTGATCTAAATATAGGGAAAAGAGACAGCAGGCTTATTTTTGATCTTACTGATGACAGCTACAGGGATCTCGGTGATATTGAAGAAGTCATAAATGAAATGGATGATTCGATTTTAAAAAGACTTGTGATTAATTTAAAGAACAGTCTGAATCTGATATTGCCGCCCATAAAAATCGAAAAAAACAAGATTTTTAGTAAAGGATATTTTGAGAAACTTTTAGATATGCTTAAGGAGCATTTTGATTTAATCTGTGTGGATTTTCCTTATTATTTATTTACGCAGGATGAATTCAGACTAAAAGATAGGATCGATAAATATATTTTTATTTCCCTGCCGGACTTTATTTCAGTAAATAATCTAAATGTGCTGGTCAGAAGTATAATCAGTGATGAATCATCTTATGATTTTGACATTGCTATAAATAAATTTAATACAAGACCTGCCGTTTCACTTGCAGGTATAAATACAATTTTAAGTTACCCGGTTAATTCTTTTATTCCATATGACAGGGATATCGAATTTTTAATGTTGAATAAAGGACCCGATTCTATTTTTAGTTACAATCTTAGAATTGTAAATAATATTTCCGCTTTTTCCAAAAAGATATATGAGGATCTGAGCAAATGAGTTTGACCTATAATGATATGAATATTTTAAATTATCTAAGCAAGAAGATATCGAAAATGATCAAAGCGGAAGATTTCAGCAAATTATTGCCTGAAGAGAGATTAAAGAGAATCGAAAAATATTTGAAAGAAATTGTAGACGAAAAAAAGATCATAATCAGTCAAAAAGAGATTTACAGGCTGGCAGGAGAAATCAATGAAGACAGCTTTGGCTTTGGGCCCGTTAGCTTCCTCATAAATGATGAAAAAATAACAGAAATTATGATAAACAATTTTAACCAGGTATATATTGAGGAAAATGACGTAATAAAGAAAACGGATATAACTTTCCGGGATAATAATCATATCAGGAATATGGTTGATAAAATATTAAGTCCGCTTGGCCTCAGATTGGATGAAAGTTCCCCGATGGTTGATGCAAGGCTTAAGAATGGGTCAAGGATCAATGTAGTTTTAAGTCCGGTAACGGTGAATGACGTAGTGGTTACCATAAGAAAATTTAAAAAAAATATAATGGATATAAACAGCCTGGAAAAAGCGGGAACTATAAACAAAAAAATAGCAGATTTTATTGAAGTCTGCGTAAAAAACCGTTTGAATATAATAGTAAGCGGTGCCACATCAACCGGCAAAACAACGTTTTTGAATGTTATCTCAAACTTCATCCCGCCTGATGAGAGAATCGTCACCATAGAGGAAACGCTGGAACTAAATCTGAATTTACCCCATATAATCAAACTTGAGAGCAGATCTCCTAATCTTGAAGATAAAGGAGAAATAACCATTAGGGATCTGGTAAGGAACTCCCTGAGAATGAGGCCGGATAGGATAATAGTGGGGGAGATCAGGGGAGCAGAAGCCGTAGATGTTCTTCAGGCGATGAATACAGGGCACAGCGGTTCAATGACTACGGTTCATTCTAATTCACCAAGAGATCTGATCAGCAGATTGGAGACGATGATACTAATGTCAAAGCTGAACTTAACCCCGGCCACAGCCAGGAGGATGATATCAGCATCTATTGATTTGATAATTCATCTGGGGAAATTAAAGAATGGCAAGAGAATGCTGTTGAAAATAAGCGAGCTCATAAATAAAGATGAATCAATCGGAAGCAATACCATCCTGGAAGTGAAAGATATATTCAGATACCGGGACGGGAATAATGAGATAAGCAGTACAACTGGCGGCAGTACAGGTGCCGCCTATACCGGCTATGTGCCGACATTTATAGATAGAATAAAAAGCGGAGGATTTAATTATAATTTCGGGGATGAAAATTTGGGATGAAATATTAATTTCTATTATCTTCATTCTGGCATTTCTGTGTTTATTTGGCGGATTGAAAAAGATGGTTCCGGTATTTGTCCCGAAGGCCAGGACCTATAGCGAGAAAAAGAGTTACGGAAGATCAGGAGTATTCAAATTTCTTACGAACAAATACAGAACCAATAAAAAAATACTTACTGCAATTATATTTACCATTCTTACCCTGTTTTTTTACTTATTATGCAGAAATCTTGTTTTTAGTTTATTTATTGGAATATGTCTGGAAATCTATATTCTGGATGTATTGAGGGGACTTGAAGAAAAGAGAAAAGATCTGCTTCATGGACAGCTGCTTGAATTCATAATCAATATGACAGTAATGCTGAAAGCAGGAAAAACTGTAAGAAGTATATTCAAAGATTCTATTGGATGGTTTAAGGACCCGCTTAATACGTATCTTGCGGAAGTTGTAAATGACCTGGAACTCAATTCTACTCTGGACGAAGTTTTAAATAGATTTTCACAAAAGTGCGGAAGCAGAGAAGCCGATCTTCTTGTTTGTTCGTTAAAAATAAATAATAAAATAGGAGGAGATCTGGTTTCCATACTGGCTAATATAGCGGATACCATACGTCATAACCTGAAATTAAAATCACAGACCGATACGATGAGCCTGCAAAGCAGATACTCCGGAAATATTATTTCTATATTCCCCGTTTTCGTGTTGATTATATTATGTGTCTTCATTAATAAAGCCATATTTGATTTTTTTTCAACCGGCATAGGGATCATTTTGCTTTTTGTAGGCGGTGTTATGGAAATCGCCGGAATAGTCATTATGAAAAAAATAACAAGTGTACCAAAATAACAGGTTTGAAATATGCTTATATATTTAATCATATTCCCGTATTATATATTTCTATGTTTGGTCATATTCTATCTTATTAAATCCCGGAGCCGCTACAGGACCGGGAACAATAGAGATTATTCCGGGAAGAAAAAGTTTTTTAGGGTAATTATAAATATAATGAATTCGGTTTCTTTTAGAATTGGAAGATCTCTAATCAGCAGGCGCCGGTTTGAAATCAAAAAAGAAAACAGGGAACTCCTGAGATTATTGGAATTTGAAAATAAAATATCTCTGACACCGGATACTTTTGTGGGTTATAAGGTAATCTTATTTATTTTATTCCTGACTGCGGGAAGTCTATTTGGTAGCAGTCTTTTGAGTTCCGGTATTCTGGGCATTATTGCAGGAATAACAGGTTATTTTATTCCAAATCTGCTGCTTGGTAATTTCAGGAATAAAAGAAAAAGTGAAATAGAGAAGGATTTACCTTATGTTGTCGATCTACTGGCGGTAGCGACATTATCGGGTCAGAATATTTATAATGCAATGAAAATCGTAGTAGAAAAGTACAGGGGAAAAATTTGTATCGAACTTTCTGATTTTATAAAAGACATTGATATCGGAGTCGGTAAAATTCAGGCCTATAAAAATATGATGGACAGGAGTATTTCGGAAGATTTTAAAAGTTTTATCTTCCTTCTTATTCAGGCAGAGAAGTATGGTTCTTCGATAAACGAAATATTGAAACAGAAATCAAGTCATATAAAGTTCGAAGGTTATCAGAATCTTGAAAGAAAAATCAGAAGGATAACCGTACTGGCATTATTCCCGCTGGTCTTTCTGATCTTGCCATCTTTTATAATACTGGTAGGCGGACCGCTTGTATTTTCACTGGGAGGAAAATTTTTACTGTTTTAGATTTTTTCCTCTTAAAATTAAACACCCCGGATAAGTAATATCCGGGGTGTTTGTCTAGGCGTCCGTAAACTTATATGATTTAAACAGTTAGTTCATAAATACAGTTGCTACTACTCTCCTACCTCCACCATCTACTACTCCAATTCCAATTCTGGAATATACGGATCTCAAGATATTTGCCTTATGGGTAGGACTTTGCATCCATGCGTTGGCGAATGCATCAGGCGTCCCATTAGAAGCAGGCGTGGACTGTCCCAGGTTTTCTCCAGCATTTACATAAGAAACCCCATTTTCGGCGAGTAAATTAAAGATGTTTCGGCCATCAGGCATATAATGTGAAAAGTAAGAATTACTTATCATGTCACTGCATCTTGATCTGGCTATATTTGTCAGTGCTTGATTCGATTGCAGTGCACCAAGTCCGTTCGATGCTCTTATATTATTAATAAGGTTTAGCACTGCTGCTTCATAATCACTTAAATTAGCAGCAGATTCTACAGGAGCAGCAGCTTCAGTAATCTGATTTACTGCAGCACTTCCAAGAACTTCAGCATTATAATCAGAGTGTATTGTGTTAATTTCGTTATCAAGATTGTCCGATATCTTTGCCAGTATTGCTGCCGTATCTGCAACATTGTCTTCTACAGATACATTTTCCTGGACTATTCCGGCTTTTTCTATATGTTCCGGTTTGTATGTACTGGTTTCTGTGAAACTGCTGTTCACATTTGAAGTTTTATAGGTAAAAGCACAGAACAAGATAACTGATGCCAGCAATGCTGTGATTACTGATACTATTAATATTTTTTTAATTCCGTTTTTCATTTATTTTGTCCTCAAAAAAAAACCATCTAACTTAGAGGCTAGATGGCTGACTTTTTTCCAATAAAAAAGCAATAGCCGGTTGCACTATTAGCTCGTTACATTCCCAAGTGCCCAAATAGTGGAATGTAAGTCATAGCCTCTATTACTGATAGAAATTTAAATTTTCAATAAAACTAAAAATTGAATGTTACATACGAATATTAATACTTATAACTACTAATGTCAAGAGAAATGTTTTAAATATTAATAATATAATTATATTAATACTTTAATTAATACAAAAGTATAAAATATAGGGTTTTATAATAAATTTGTTTGAAAATTTTAATTAATTTTTAATTATGTATTTACACAATAACATAATTATGATAAATTACTGGTATGGGTATATGCATATATGAGCAAAACTATAAATTATCAATAAAAGGAGGTGAAAAGTTTAAAATTAAACTCTTATATTTTGCGGAAGGAGGTGAGTAAAATAAAAATAAAAAAGAAGGGTATCGGAATAAAACTCTGGTGCCAGAAGGGACAATCTACTCTTGAATATGCACTTGTTACAGTAATTGCAGGGATAATAAGCGCAATACTAATAGCGGTAGGGAAACCACTGATAATTGATGTCATCTCAAAGGTATTTGGTAAAATATCTTCGATGGTTTAAAAATCAATGAAGAGTGAATTATTCTCTGCAAATAATAGAATGGGAAACAGTTTTATATTTAAAATCATTATGGAGATAAAAAGAAAAAAGAATAAACCAAAGACATCAACACATGGTTCGGATGGCCAGGCTTCACTGGAGTTTATTCTGATTATTCCTCTGCTTATCATAATAGTTTTAGCTGTTTCCCATTTTGGATTATTGATCTATCAGAAAAATATATTGGAGCAGGCAGCCCGCGAGGGAGCAAGAGCGATTGCTACTACAAATTCTGATCAGGAAGCCTATGCATGCATAAAAAAAGTCTGTTCAGACCTGGACCAGAACATGCTTGAAATAGAAGTTACTCCTGGAAGCAGGACCTCCAGAATAGTCGGGGATATGATTGAAGTGACTGTCATATATAAAGATGCAGGTATTGCCGGTTTACAGGGATTTTTAGGAAAGGGCAGTTTTATAAAAGCTAAAAGCAATATGAGGATGGAATGTTACTAAAAGATCTAAAGACTCAAAATAAGGGCAATATATCTTTTCTTGTAATGGCCGTGGTAATCGTATTTTCAATTTTGTTTCTTCTTATTTTCGATTTATGCCATATTTTCATAGCACGGGAGGAAACAAAAAATGCATCAGATGCCGTTTCACTTGCTGTTGCACAGAACTTGTTATTTTTTGAAGATCAGGATTGCAGTATGATTGCTGAAGAAATGGCTCGAAAAAACAATTGTATTCTTATTGAATATAGTTATGACTATGACGATGTTATTGTCACTGTGGAAAAGACATTCGATTTTATCTTTATAGATAAGTTTATTGCAAATAGCGGCAGTATCAGATCTACTTCTAAAACCAAAGTCATATACCCGTGGGACGATAGATTTGGTTATTGTAAGACTTATAAATTTGGCTACTGAAAATCTTTATCAAAATCATATTTAAATAATAACTTATAAAATAGGAGGATTTATGAATTATGTGAATAATATATATTTGCTTGGGAATCTTACACGGAATCCGGAAATCAAATATACGAATGAGGGGATAGCTATTACCGAGATGGGGCTTGCCCTAAATAAGAAATGGACCGATAAAAACGGAAAAGAGTCCGAGATGGTTGATTTTTTTAATGTCACTACCTGGGGCAGCCTGGCAGAAAATTGTGCCGCTGCATTGAAAAAAGGAGATAGAGTTCTTTTAAGCGGCCATTTGAATCTGAGAAGCTGGGAAAATAAAGAAGGTAAGAAATACAATATAATAAATGTCACAGCTGATATAGTTGCAGCCAGTCTGGAGTTTGATCATGTAAGTATTCCTGAGAAAGATAATCCCGACAAAAGCAAAAAGAAGAATTTGAAAAAAGAAAAGGTCGAAATAACTTAGGTCCCGGTTGAGATTTGCATTTATTGTTAGTAATAATTAATATATATTTTTAAGATCAGGGAAAAAATTTAATAAGGTAATCGCCAAAATTGTATTTGAAGAAAAGAAAGGTGCCGGAAAGTGGATTTCAGGAAATCTGATTATGAGAGTTATGACTACAGCAAGTTCTGGGAAGATGACAGGAGATTATATGAGGATAAAGCCGAAAGGATGGCTCTGAGGAGACTTATTGCCGGAATCGGAGGAGAGAATAAAATATTTTTTGACATCGGCTGTGGCTATGGGCGTCTTTTTAATGAATATAAGGATTTTGAGACTATAGTCCTTATTGATTACTCGCTCAATAATTTAAAAAATGCCAGAGACAGGATAGAAAGATTTTTAAAAAATACCCCGGGAAAATTAGCATCAGTTTATTTTATTGCGGCGGATGCAACCTCTCTTCCGATTAAATCCGATTGTGCAGATATAATATTAACAGTCAGAGTAATTCATCACCTGGATAATCCTGAAAAATATTTTGATGAGATTGCCAGAATTCTCAAGAATAGAGGATCGTTTTTTTTAGAATTTGCTAACAAGAGGAATCTTAAGAACATATTGAGGTTTTTTGTGAGAAAGATGGATACTTCTCCATTTAATCTAAAACCTTCCCAGATAGGTGAGACCATATTGAATTTTCACCCGGACCACATATCGGATATTCTTGAAAAAAGAAATTTTACTATAAAGAAATCCATAAGTGTTTCAAACTTCAGACTGAATCTTCTAAAGAAATTTCCTGGTACGAAAACTCTTTTATTTTTTGAAAAAATTTATCAGAAATTATTCTCATTTGTGCTTCTCGGTCCAAGCATTTTCATGAAGAGTGTCTTGAATGAGAAAGGGCCTGAAAATATAAGCAAAAATAAAATTACCAGTCTCGAAGATATTCTGATCTGCGTTTACTGCGGGGAATCCTCTCTTGTTCCGGATAAGAACATGATCCAATGCAAAAATTGCGGCAGGATCTTTATAAGGGAAAATGGTATCTATAATTTTAAGAAAAAAGATTGAATTTCCCCTTTTATTGATCCGGGATTCTTGTAAAAGGCAGCTTATCCTGTTACAATTATGCTACAAAGTTTTAATTGAAACTATTCTATAAGAAATAAACGAAGGGGATTTTGCATATGGTTGAGAAAATATATTCCGAAGGCGTTATTTCAAGATTATCTCAATATTTAAAATATATAGTACAGTTGAAAGAGCTGGGCAAGAGGACTGCGACCTCCAGAGACATAAGTAAAAATACCTGTATCAATAGTGCAGAAGTGAGAAGAGACTTGATATATTTTGGGATAAGGGGTAAAAGAGGAGTTGGATTCAATATAGATGAACTTATTAAATCATTCAATAAAATCCTGGGTTATGACAGATCTGTCCGCATTGCTTTAATCGGTGCCGGTAATCTGGGTAAGGCGATTTTAAAATACAAAATGCTGGAAAGGTTCGGATTCAAGATAGAAAATGTTTTTGATAATAATCCGGAAGTGATAGGAAAAATAATATCAGGATATGAAGTACTGGATATAAACAAAGCCAGGGACATATTCAAAAAAAAGAATATAGAGATATCCATACTGGCAGTGCCCCCGGGCTCAGCCCAAAAAGTTACGGATACTCTGGTTGAAGCCCGCGTTAAAGTAGTGATAAATTATACCTCGGTTCCCATTAAAGCTCCATCAAGTGTAAGAATCGAGACGACTGATCCTATTGAAAAACTGCTTCACACTCTGTATTATTTATCTCATACAGGATATGCAGGATATAAGTAATTTTCAAGGATACGGGAAATACAAGATATGAGTAAAGTTAAGGGTTGTTTTATCAGTATACTGGTTATTATTATAGTTATCATTCTGCTATTTGTGATTATCTCTATTATAAATCTGAATCCTGGTGGAAAAGATATCCTGCTGCTCGGCATGGATGAAAGAGAGGAAAGCAATGAGTTTAATAGTCTGACCGACACAATCATAATCTATCATGTCAACAGCTGGGGAAAGAAAGACAGCCTTATTTCTATTCCCAGGGATACCCGGGTAGAGCTGGAAGGCCATGGATGGAATAAAATCAATGCGGCTTATAAATATGGCGGAGCTGAAATGATAAAGCAGGAGATCTATGAACTAACCGGTATCGAAATCGATAGGGTAATGGTTGCAAATTTCAATGGATTCAAGGGAATAATAGATATACTGGGAGGAATTGATATAACGGTAACTGAGCCACTTCATGATCCTCTATCCGGCACAGACTTTGATTCGGGAACCCATACGATGAATGGGGAACAGGCACTGGCATTTGCCAGGGACAGATCATCAACTGCAGGATCCGACTTTGATAGGGTAAACAGACAGAAGTATCTACTCAGCGAAATAATAAGACAGAAACTCAATTTCTCAGTAATAACAAAAGCTCCTCAGATTATCCGTGTATTAAATGAAGAAACGAGATCCGATTTTACGATATGGGATTTTGGTTCTATAGGATTTGTGTTATTATTTTCAAGTAAGGATATGAATCAGGTTACGATACCTACTGAACCAGCTAATATAGATAACATATATTATTTGCTTGCTGATAAAGAAGAAGTTGTAAGTTTTTTAAGCGATTATCTGAAATAAAAATAAAATTATATAATCGCATTATTGATTTTAAATAATAAATTCGAAAATACACGATATCAATTAATGAAGAGAAAAAAATACAAAATTGTCAGAGGAGATTTTAGTGGCCGGTGACGGGGATTTAAGCATAGCAAATATTTCATCTCTTACGGATAATGTCGATTTTCTGCTGCAGGTTTCAAAAAAATCGAAAAACCTTGATCTTTTTATAAAAGATAATATACCCACTGGTGAAAAAAACTGGTTAAGTGATTTAAAAAGCTGGAAACTCAACAATAAATGGCTTTTAAAAATCTCGGATATTTGTCTGTCGGATTACGATCAGGTCTTTTTTGATTGCGGTGAAGAATTGCTGGACCTTAATGATTCAAAAAATTACCAGACATTCAGAGAGAAAATATTAGAAGAATTAATATAGCCCATATTAATTCTTACCTATCGCATAGATAGAATTATACAGGGCAAGCTCTATTAATATTTTTTACTATTAGGAGCGGTTATGATTCCCAGATACACAACAAAAGAGATGGGTGCCGTATGGACCGAGGAGAATAAATTCAGGAAATGGCTCGAGATTGAAAAAGCAGTAGCTCTCGCACAGGCGGGTCTGGGTATTATCCCCGGAAAAGCTGCAGATGATATAATAAAAAAATCAAAGTTTGAAGTCTCAAAAATAAATGAGATCGAGGAGAAGACGAATCACGATGTCATTGCCTTTCTTACCAATGTTTCCTCTTATATCGGGGATTCATCCAGATATCTTCATTACGGACTGACCTCATCGGATATCGGAGACAGTTCCCTTTCGCTTCAGATACTTGAAGCAATTGAAATAATTGAAAAGAAGATGAAAAAGCTGCTGGATATCTTAAAATCCCAATCCAAAAAATACAGCCGCACAGTTATGGTAGGCAGAACTCATGGCATTCATGCGGAGCCAACTACTCTTGGGCTAAAATTCTGTATATATGCTTTCGAGATGGTAAGAAATCTGGAGAGGTTGAAGCAGGCCAGAGAAAATATAGGATATGGAAAAATATCCGGTGCTGTCGGTACCTATGCAAACACTTCACCGGAAGTCGAGCGGAAAGTCTGTAAAATTCTGGGATTGAAGCCATCTCCTGCATCTACTCAGATCCTTCAGAGAGACAGGCACGCACAGTTGATTTCAGTTCTGGCAATTTGCGGAGCGACCCTTGAAAAAATGGCACTGGAGATAAGAAATCTGCAGAGAACTGATGTCAATGAAGCAGAGGAACCCTTTAGCGAAGGGCAAAAAGGATCTTCCGCTATGCCGCATAAGAAAAATCCTATCATCTGTGAAAGAATATGCGGATTGGCAAGGGTTCTGAGATCGAACAGCATAGCAGCTCTGGAAAATATTGCACTATGGCACGAAAGAGACATATCGCATTCTTCAGCGGAGAGAATAATAATTCCTGACAGTTTTATATTGCTTGATTATATGCTGGAGAAGTCAATATTTGTGATCGGGGGTCTTAATGTAATCGAAGCAAATATGAAAAGGAATTTAATGAAATATGGCGGAATTATTTTTTCGCAGCGGG
>CAZODG010000022.1:0-15483 GCA_964578525.1 uncultured Actinomycetota bacterium | reverse complement strand
TTAAGAATCCTTTAACTTTTCAAGAGCTAATTTTACAGCTCCTTCTACAGGATTTTTCATATGGGGCATAAAGTTAACTTTTGGAAAGTTCTCTTCTACCCTTCTCATCAAAACATTTTTAAAATGTTCTTCACATTTAAACAGGCTGCCTGCAAATATAAGGTCGAAATTTTTATTTTTAAATCCAAGCTTACCGGCAACTGTAATTACAGAAACAGCAGCTTCCTCTGCTTCCTTAATAAGTATATCCATACTTATTCTGTCTCCCATCTGCGCGGTCATGGAAACTGTTTTTGCAAGTGCTCCGATTTTCACCTTTGAAAATGGCTCTTCATATGCCCATCTGACCAAATCCAAAATCTTTTTTAAATTTAATTCTTTTAAGATTGTTTCGGAAAGGAGAGTTTCCCCCCCCCTTCCATCGTAAGCCCTCATAACTGCCTTTAAAGCACTGAGACCTACCGCGTATCCGCTGCCTTCGTCCGCAAGAATATAATCCCAGCCACTTGACCTTATCTGATCCCCATCTTCGTTAATTCCCAGGCAATTAGAACCCGTTCCGGCAATAACTATTATTTTATTTTTATTTTTACCCCCTAATTCGATCCCGATTCTGGTGTCATTACAAATAATAGTTCTTTCCGGATCAAGATAACGGCCAAGCTTATTATTAAATACAATTTCTTTATATGTTTTGCAATCTTCTTCGGCATCATTTCCGGCAAAACCAAAGCAAGAACTTATAAAATGAACATCATCATGTGTTTTTAAATTATTGATGGCATCAAATACTGCCGTATTGAGATTTTCTATTGCTTTACTAATTCCCACACTTTTATAACTGCTTGCGCCCGAAACTACCTCTGCAACTATTTTTCCTTTAATATCTGCAATCTGAACAGTGGTTTTTGACCCACCTCCATCAACTCCAAGAATATATTCCATCGTAAAAAATTCTCCCCTCTAAATGTTTATCTTACTCTCAATATTGCACTTACAATCAATTTGCATAAAAAATAACTTTTGTAAGACAAAGTTATCGTAAATACAAGTTTTTTACACTCTTATATTAAAAAGCTGACCTTGGAAAATAATAAGTGAGATATTCCCGTAAATCACAATATTAGCAAAAACTTCTAAAAGTTTGTAGTAATAATTACTAAAATATTTTTCCCGTTAAGTCTATTTCTTCTGTATCAAAATAATCCTTCAATCACATGCCGTTTAAAATAATGTTACTTTCAAAAAAAAATAATTTAAATATAATTATAAGTAGATAACTATCTTGATTCAAAAGATTCTAGTCTGTAAGCAGCATTCGAGGAGGCTTATTATGGTATCAGCAGAGAATATCAGGGAAAGCGTAGCGGCAGGTAGTTTTTATCCCGGCAATCCGGATGTACTTCGCAGACAAATAAACGATTTTCTTCTAAATGCAAAATCGGAAGGTATAAAAAACATCAAATCAATCATATGCCCCCATGCCGGATATATTTATTCCGGTCAGGTCGCTGCATGCTCTTACAAACAGGTAAAAGGAGTGACATTCGATAGTATCTTTATAATAGCACCTTCTCACTCGGAATATTTTGACTTTATTTCTATTTTTAACGGAGACGCCTACAGAACACCTCTGGGTCCGGTATATGTAGATAAAGAAAGATCGCGGATCCTTTCAGATGAAAGTCCCCGTATGGAGCTGTCCAGGTACGGGCATAGAAATGAGCACAGCCTGGAAGTACAGCTTCCTTTTCTGCAGGTTTTATTTGAAAATATAAAGATAGTGCCCATAGTGATGGGACAGCAAAACAGCCAGAATATAAAAGAACTGGGCAGCGCCATAGGAAAACTCTTTAAGAACGACAATATACTGATTATCGCAAGTACGGATCTATCTCATTATTATCCTTATGACACGGCTTTAGTTCTGGACGGAAAAATAGAGGACCTGGTAACCAATTTTAATTCCGAAGATATTATGTCCTGTTTTCTTAATAATGATCTTGAAATGTGCGGAGGCGGACCTGTGATTTCCGCTATGATTGCCTCAAAAGATTTAGGGGCAGATTCTTCAAGGATTTTAAGTTATAAAAATTCAGGAGATGTTACAGGCGATAGAACTGCGGTAGTCGGTTATCTCTCAGCCGTCTTTTATAAAAAATGAGTACCTCTGATTTTAATAATATCACTTAAAAAGGTGAAAAATATGGATGATTTCGAACTTACTCCGGAGCACAAAAAGATACTTTTAAAAATAGCGCGGGAAACGATAACCAATACGATCCACTTCGCAACCGTTCCGGAATACAGAATAAACGATGCGGCATTAAATACTAAGTGTGGTGCTTTTGTGACCCTGCACATCGGCCGCAGCTTAAGAGGTTGCATAGGCAATATATCTGCTGAAACCCCATTATGGGAAACTATTCGGAATATGGCCATCGAATCGGCAATGAGAGATCCGAGATTTCCGTCAGTTTCGCTGAATGAGCTGGAAGACATCGATATTGAGATTTCCGTCCTCTCTCCATTAAAGAAAATAAA
This sequence comes from uncultured Actinomycetota bacterium, assembly GCA_964578525.1. Lineage (GTDB taxonomy): Bacteria > Actinomycetota > Humimicrobiia > Humimicrobiales > Humimicrobiaceae > Hydromicrobium. The sequence goes on along the minus strand of CAZODG010000022.1, from coordinate 12,939 downwards.
AAACCTGGAAGAAATAAAAGTGGGAACACATGGATTATTTATAAAAAAAGGCTTTTACCAGGGCTTGCTTCTTCCTCAGGTCGCAACGGACTATAAATGGAACAGGATTCAATTTCTGGAACAGACCTGTTTTAAAGCCGGTTTGAATAAGGACTGCTATAAACAGTTATCTGCGGAAATTTATATTTTTTCTGCTATAGTATTCGGAGAAAAGGATCCGGAAAATACAATTTGACATTATCCCTAAGAAAATCAAGGCGATGTAAAATTTTCTTATTTTATTGATTTCATAACAGCAAAATTTGACTGGCAATGAAGATTTGAAAATTACTGTCCAGCAAGTATAGATTATCTTATACTGCCTGCAAAAATTGAATTCAAAAGCAGCGTTCTTTCCTCCGGAGTGGTGAGTCTCAACTGGCTGAGGTTTTCAAGCATTGTAGTTATAAGTATTGTATTTATATGGCGTCCTTCATAAAATATATGCTTTGCAATGATCCCCTGTTTTAATCCTAAAATATCACGCATATTATAAAACAAATTACCAAGTCCGTAATTGATAAAACCTTCACCGGCAAGTTCTACCCCCATGGGGTAATGGGATTGGCTTCCGCTTACTATATCGGCACCTGCGCCAATGATCCTTTGAAAATCTCTGATCTGGCTTTCAGTTGGGCCATAACTTTCCGTTTCCTGATATTGAAAGGTAAAAATAACAATATATCCTTCGTTTTTTAACTCTTTGATTATGCTTTCTATTTTTGTAAAATCTTTTTCTCCTTCTGTCTCATCCCATATGTTCCATCTCGCTGCCCCGGGTGAATCTTCTCTTGCCCATTCATTTATATTGGCAAGACCATAAGAATTGACACCCAGAAAGGCAATTTTATTGCCATTTATTTCAAAGTATACAGGCTTATAGGAATCTTCAAGGTTTCTGCCCCCGCCGAAATAAGGCCAGCCCAGGCTGTCATATATATCCAGGGTGTAAAGCATCCATTCGGGTCCATAATCATTCATATGATTTCCGGTGAGTTCTATTACATCCGTTCCAACATACTTTAGCAACTCTATATATTCGGGGGCGCTGCACAGATATGGGAATCTATTTTCCGAACTGCAGCCTTCCACAAAGCATATTTCATTACTTATATGTGTTATATCCGCACCAAGCAGTACATCTACGATTTTTTCGGCTGGATAAAGGACCCCTAACTCGTCCATTCTTCTGCCGATCGTCTTTCCCCGTGCAAGCGCCGTAACTCCTGTCATAATAACAGAAGCCATTTTGCCAGCATCCCTGTTCGTAATATCAATTCCTGCAAGAATCCGGGTAATCTCATTTTCAAATTCCGGATTACTGGTCCCTACATTAATTCCTAAAGTCAATCCATAAGTTGAGGGATCCAGTTCCTTATCAAAAACAGACATGCTGTCCAGATTCAAAACTTTATATTTTTTATCTATAGCATCGAAAGGTATAATCGAAAAACTGTTATCATTTTCGATAGCAGTTCCGAGCTCCGGTTCGGTTACGATTCTAATATTCTCATTTGCACTCTCTCCCAGAATCACTTTTAGTGCCTCAAAAACCTCTTCGGTTAAAATGAGTTCCGTTTCGGATCCGTCTGCCGATATATAACTTAAGGCTTCTTTGTTTCCTGTCCAGTATTCTTTTATATCCTCGAAGGATATGTCATCGAAATCCCTGAAAAACGAGACTACCGGCGCCAGTATCCAGGTTGCTGCCGGATCCTTTTTGCCGTTATCGATCTCTACCCATACATCGGAAACGTCTTTTCTTTCCACAACTGTTATCACATCAAAAATTTTATATAATTCGTCTTTGATTCCCATGATCATATTTTCAGGAATAATCTCGCTTGCCCATAGATTCATTTCAGTAATTTCCTCAACAACTACTTCTTCCTCTGCTTCTTCCTGGCCGCTTTCCTCTTCTGTGATTCCGGTTTCTTCAGTTTCCGTGACATCCTGGCCGGCCGATTCTGTAGCCTTGCATGAGGCGACAGCAAATATAAGTATAAATACTAAAATCATCACAGGCATACGGATAAATAAATTTTTATTTTTCATTTTTTTTTTTAGGATTAATTGATGTTAAATATCATTTTATATTCTTACGGATAAAATTTAAAGTGACAAAAATACCATCATTTTTAGCCAATAAGTGTTATAATAGCTTGCAAAAAACATTCAGATATAGAATCTAAGCAGCAAATCCAAGGGGGGAAGAAATATGCTTTCAAGAAAAGATATTGAAGTGAAAGGCGCAAAAAATATTACTGTCATTGCCGAGGGAGTTAAAGTAGAAGGAAAGATCAACTGCCCAGGCTCGTTAAGAATCGATGGGATGGTAACAGGAGAGATCACGGCTGAAAAAGAAATCACAATTGGAAAAGAAGGAAAAGTAGAAGCCGACATCAGAACAAAAAATGCCGTAGTGGCCGGTTCATACAAAGGAGACATGATAGCATCCGGAGAAGTTGAAATCGCTCCAACCGGAAAATTTGTGGGGAATCTGACTCAGAAAGACGCTCTGCTGACTATATCCAAAGGGGGACTATTCAGAGGAGAAAGTCTTATCGGAGCAAACGCCGAGATCTTTAAACCAAAAGATGAAAAAAAGGATATTGAAGATATCTCCCTGAAAATCAAGAAGATTTAACCTCATATAAGTTCGATATTTCCCCAGATGCCCAGTTTATCATCTTTAATAACTAGAATGCCCGTTATATCTTTTATTTTTTTATAATCGGTTATGGTTTTATCGATATCGCCGGGAGTAGTGATTTTATTTGCAATCGATGTAGTCGCTCCATCCGCACTGATTGTCGATTTTGCCAGAACGGCCACAAGATCGGCTCTGCCCAGACTGAGTGAATGACCAAAAATACCTGATGAAGAACAAATACCGCAGGGCGTATCACCGGCTTTTATTTTTAAATATATCTTATCAGCAAAATATTTATTCTTAAGATACACGCTTATATTCATATCCCTGTTGCTTTTTATAAAAATATCACCCCCGTTTTCTATTATTAACCGCCTGCAATGACTGTCCAGACCCGAAGCAATATAATCGCATACCGCACCGGCCACAGTGGCCATCGGGCCTACATTAAAAATAGCAGCTTTGCGGCACATCCTTCTAATTATAAGCGGATAGTATTCTTTTATTTCCAGGGGTGCCAGGCTTTTTTCAAAACCAGGTTCTTTCTTTATACAGGATTCCAGAAGATCGTAAATTTCTTTGATCAATCTCTCAAGCCTGAGGCTTACGTCTTTATTGCAGCTGATCAGGAGGTCGCTGTATTTATATGTAATCCTCCAATTATATCTCTCTTTATATTTAATCCGGTCTCTATATATGCTTTTATCAAGGTCAAGCTTACCTGTAAATAATTTTTCGATACTTATCTGGTATCTATCCGATTCTATATCACTATGATAAACCATATCTTTGACTTACTTCCTGCCAAAACTGCTGTAATATAAAAAAACCAGGAAAATAATGACGAGGTATATAGCAACTGTGACAATCAGCATGATCCAATTGATAGAATTGAATATATACATCGTCAGAATAAGAACGGGTATCAAAAAGACAGTTGCCACAATACTTAAAACAAGCGAATTTCTAAATCTGGGTTTCATTATTGTTATGATTACCTCTCCAAACCATTAGCTTAAAAAACAAAAATTCTTTTACCGCTCAGATAAATCCTTTAATAATCTTTAGTGACCATCCTCTAAAAATTATATTCTATAGACATATAAAAATCTATTCTAAAATCCGCCTATTGTTGGAAAAATATAAATATTAGAGTATTATAATCTACTAAATTAAAATCAGGTATTTAAAATAAAATGTCTAAAACAATTGAAGAAATTAATGAAAAAATAAGAAATGGAAAAGTCGTAGTATTAAATGCTGAAGAGATAATAGATTATGCGGAAAAAAAGGGCATAAAAAGAACTGCAAAAGAAGTCGATGTTGTTACTACGGCAACTTTTGGCCCTATGTGTTCTTCGGGAGCATTTTTGAATTTTGGACATTCGGACCCCCCGATAAAAATGACCAGGGTACTGCTAAATGGCGTTCCTGCATATGCCGGAATAGCCGCTGTGGATGCGTATATCGGGGCAACCGAACTTTCAGAAACAGAAGGATCAAATTACGGCGGAGCATATGTGATTGAAGACCTGATCTCGGGGAAACCCATAAAATTAAGAGCAACTTCACCTGGTACCGATTGTTATCCCAGAAGAGAAATAGAAACATACATAACAAAAGATACAATAAACCAGGCTTATCTGTTCAATCCCAGAAATGCTTATCAGAATTATGCGGCAGCGACCAACTCTTCCAACAGAACCATCTATACATATATGGGAAAATTACTGCCAAATTTCGGCAATGTTACTTATTGCAGTGCGGGTCAGCTCAGCCCGCTTTTAAATGATCCATATTACAGGACCATCGGAATAGGTACAAGGATCTTTTTGGCAGGAAGTCAGGGATATGTTTCCTGGCACGGCACACAGCATAATCCGGGAAAAGAGAGATTGCCCAATGGCACGCCGATAGGCACTGCCGGAACCCTTGCGGTAACAGGTAATTTAAAGGAAATGTCACCCGAATATCTTAAGGCATGCACTTTCCAGGGTTATGGGGTCAGCATATTCATTGGAATTGGTATCCCTATTCCTGTAATCGATGAAGAAATGGTAGAATTCTTAAAAATCAGGGACGAAGATATATATACCGAGATTTTTGATTACTCCGTCCAGAGAAGAAACAGACCTTCTTACGGAAAAGTAAATTACCGCGAACTTAGAAGCGGAAAAGTGAAAATCAAAAGCAAATCCGTTCAGACGGGGTCGATTTCCAGTTATTTTAAGGCACTTGAGATATCGAATGTTTTAAAGCAAGAAATAAAAAAAGGTAAGTTCTATTTGACTAACTATGTCGCTCCGCTGCCTGCAGAGGAAAAATATAACACGCTTGATATACTCAGCAAGGAGGAACTCTGATGGTTAGACGAAAGCTGGTTCTCAGTTTTCCGGAAAACATAGTTACCAGTCCAATCACATATAAACTGGTAAAAGAATTTAACCTGGAATTCAACATATTAAGAGCCGAAATAACCCCTGATATGGAAGGAAAAATGCTTATCGAACTCAGGGGTGATAAGGTTCTAATCGATGACGCAATCAAGTATCTTGAAGATACAGGTGTTTCCGTTCAGGAAGCAGCAAAAGACATAACAATAAATAGAAGCAAGTGTATCGATTGCGGGGTCTGTACTTCTATATGTATCACTCAGGCTCTTACACTTGATAATAATAGCTTCAAATTAAAATTCAACAAAGATAAATGCATCCTGTGCGGACTGTGTCTGGACTGCTGTCCCGTTTCTGCAATCAAGGTGCACATTTAGGTCCGGTATAAATCATTATCCTTCATATATTTCAAATTCGTCCTTCGATGCTCCGCATTCTGGACATACCCAATCATCCGGCAGATCCTCGAATCTTGTACCGGGTTTTATATTATTCTCAGGATCGCCCTTTTCCGGGTCATAAATATAACCGCAAACCTGACATTCCCACTTTTCCATTCCAATCCTCCATGGCTTTTGAATTTATTTTAATAAATACCGATTAAACCTATATATCCGCTATATAATGTATCAAACCTTTTATAACTTTGTAGTATAATGATATGGTAAAAATATTTTCAATACAACCAAATTGAGTAAATTAAATTAAATTAACAAACTCTTATGCAAAAAAATATCTGCAAATTCTTAATCTTATTAATATTTATTATATTGTTTTTCACAGTTGTACCAGTAGATAAAACTTTATCCGGTGATATAAACAATAACGGTGATAAAGAATATACAGAAATAAATAATTTTTATACTTGTGAGATTACAGGAATAATAGACCCTCCTATATCGAATTATGTAATAAAATGCTTGAAAAAATCACTTGATTCCGGTTACGGCCTAATTATACTAATGAATACGCCGGGCGGGCTTGAAACATCTATGAAAGAAATAATAACGGAAATCTTAAATACCAATATTCCGGTCATAGTATTTGTATATCCCGAAGGTGCCAGAGCCGCTTCTGCAGGTACATTTATAACTTATGCTGCTGACCTCGCTGTTATGGCTCCCTTTACTAATATTGGAGCCGCCCATCCTGTCAATATTGGAGGAGAGCAACAGATTTCAGGGGATATGCTGGAGAAAGCAACCAATGACTCAGTTTCATTTATTAAGAATCTTGCTATATCCAAAGAACGGAATGCCGACTGGGCAGAAAAGGCAGTAAGAGAGAGTGATTCTATTATAACTTCTGAAGCACTGGAGCTTGGAGTAATAGACCTTACCGCCTCAAATATAGAAGATCTTCTTGAAAAGATAGACGGTAAAATCATAGAAAAATCAGGTAAAGCCTTTCTTATAAACGGGAAGATTGCCGGAACCGAAAGAATAGAAGTGGGCTTTATTACCAGGTTCCTCCATATTATTGTCAATCCAAATATTGCTTATATATTATTTATTATAGGAATATTTGGAATAATTTATGAATTCTCCCAACCGGGATTAGGTATTTCAGGAGCTGTGGGTATTTTATTTATAATCCTCGGGTTTTATTCATTTAGCATTCTTCCAATTAACTATGCCGGGATAGCCCTTATAATTCTGGCCATAATCATATTTATACTGGATATAGCGCTGAATCTTGGCGGAATACTATCAATTGCAGGAGTAGCTTCACTTGTTATCGGATCTTTTCTGCTGATTAATACCAGTGCTCCCTATCTTAAAATAGCCAGAAGTCTTATAATTAGCACTTCAGTAGTAGTCTCCGGTTTTATAATTATTGTAATTAGAGCAGTTTATAAAGTTCACAAGTTAAAACCGATTACCGGCAAAGAAGAGTTCATTGGAGAAACAGCCGTGGTTTGCCAGGACTTAAATCCTGAAGGTCTGGTTAAAGTATCTGGAGAAATCTGGAAGGCGGTATCCGGGGACGGAAGGAGAATTAGAAAAGGTCAGAAAGTTAAAATAATATCCTTAGAAGGACTGACCTTGCTGGTAACTACATTAAGTAAACAAAAAAAATAAAAATAAAAAGGAGGTAAAAATGTCAATAGGTGTAGTGGTAGGAATAGTGTTAGGTGTGCTTATTTTCTTAATAATATTATTGTCTGCTGTCAAGATTTTAAGAGAATACGAGAGAGGTGTAATATTTAGATTCGGCAGATTAGGTGGAACAAAAGGACCCGGTATTTTCGTGATAATCCCATTTGTGGACAAAATGATTAAGGTTGATTTAAGAACTGTTACAATGGATGTACCGCCTCAGGATATCATTACTAGAGATAATGTACCGGTAAAAGTAAATGCAGTAGTATATTTCAGGGTAATGGACCCTGCAAAAAGCGTAGTAAAGATAGAGAGATATATAGTGGCGACATCACAGATTGCTCAAACCACATTAAGAAGTATACTGGGACAGGCGGAATTAGATGACCTGCTTTCCAGGAGAGACAAGATCAACCAAGAGCTTCAAAAAATAATAGACGAACAGACAGATCCATGGGGAATAAAAGTATCGATAGTTGAAATCAAGGACGTCGAGCTGCCCCAAACCATTCAAAGGGCTTTTGCGAGACAGGCTGAAGCAGAAAGGGAAAGAAGAGCAAAAATAATAAATGCCGAAGGAGAATTCCAAGCTTCCGAAAAATTAGCGGATGCTGCAAGGGTGCTCAGCCAATACCCGGTTTCTGTGCAGCTTAGATTCCTCCAGACTTTAAAGGAAATAGCATCAGAGCAGAATTCAACCATTATATTCCCTGTTCCAATCGATCTTATAGAAGCATTTATAACCAGGATTGGTAAAAATAAAGAGCAATAAACAGCTTGGCTGGGGAAAAATTTTTAAATAACTGCCCGGTTCAAAAAATTTCCGGCAAAAAAACACTATTGCGGGTGCTGAGAAAAAAGGACCTGGGAAAATCTTTGATATGGTTAAAGGATCCTTCTGTAAACATGTTTCTCAGTCACAGCTTTGATGATTATACGGAAGAACAGGAAATCAAATGGTTTGAATTTGTTCAAAACTCCAATAATGATGTGGTCTTTGCTGTAGAAGATATAAATACAAATCTTTATATAGGCAACTGTGCCCTGGATAAAATCGACTGGGAAAATAAAACTTGCGAGATGGGTATAGTAATTGGTGAAAAAGATTATTGGAATCATGGTTATGGTTCAGATGCGGTAAAAAATATTATAAATTTTGCATTGTTTAATCTTAATCTTAAAAGTATAAAACTGGAAGTTTATAGATATAACCGCCGTGCAATAAATGTATATAAGAAAAGCGGTTTTAAATTGATTAAAATCGAAAAGAAAAGTCATTTTTATAACGGAAAATATTGGGATACATTTATAATGGAACTTAAAAAAACCATATTCTGATATTTATAATTTATTTATCCCTTCTTATTATCCGCATTTCTTGCAAATAAAATCCTTCAACAAATATTATATAATATTCTTATACTAATTTTAAGTATTATAATTTTTATTTTTAATAATCAGTTTTTATGCTAATATCTTTACATTCATTATATAAGTATAAAGAATGTATACATACAGAAAAAAATATAGACTTGATCCCGGGTCGATATTTTTTATAGCCCTATTTATTTTAACAATTATAGGTATGGGTTACCTTATTTATATAGATAAGGGGAAATTCTGGGATTTACTGCCATTTGTCAGTATACCTGCAATAGTGATTAGCCTTGTACTCATAATATTCAATTTTATAAGGAGAACCATAGGAAGTGCCTTTTTTATTCTTTTTTTTATATTTTTTCTTACAGGATTAATCCTATCGAATATTTTCGGTCCAACGGCACTGACTTATAAAGCAGAAAAAAGTCTTTCCAATAAAAATTACGAAGAGTCGATAGGCTATTATAAAACACTGCTGAATAATTACCCCGGCAGTCGACTGTCTGCCAGCGCCCTGGAAAATATTTCATTTGCCTACTATTCTAACAAAGATTATCTGGAAGCAATTGATAGTTATGAAAACGCCATAGATTCGGAAATTTTTACTACCAGTGATCTTAAAATAAAGAATATTTTGATTGAGTGCCATTCAAAATTGGCAGAAGGATATTATAAAAAAAAAGAATACGGGAAGTCTGCTGAAAGTTATCTTGATGCTGTTGAGATACTCGAAGAAATCAAGATAGACTTCCCCGCCACCAATGATGCTTTCATCGCCATATATAAAATACCTGAGCATTTATATAATGCGGCGCTTAATTTTAATAGGGATAAAAACTGGGATAAATCTATAGAAACGCTGGATTATTTGATCAGCGACTATAATGACAGTGATTATTTTGATGAGGCCCGATATCTTTTTTATGAGGTCTGTATTAAAAAATCAACTACCCTTATAGAAAGCCGTGAATATATAGAAGGTGTCGAAACATTCTTAAAAATTTTAAATTTCGATGGTATAAGTAATGGATACAATAATGTAAGCAGTTATGAAAAGGAGAGAATATTTTCAAGTATACCATCCTACATCCTTAAAGATATTGCACTGGATAATTACAATTCCGGAAATTATAGAAGATCATTATTTCTGTGTGAAATAATCGCAGTTTATGATCCGCAGCAGGAAGAAGATATCAATCCCCTTCTGATTGATTCGAAAATAAATCTGGTGGCTACTTCGGATTATAATCCCCTCGAACCACCCGACCCTGAACGAAAATTCTGGGGTTCTGAAAAGAGTATACTTATAATCGAAAATAATACTGAATTTGTTATTACCACATATCTGAAAGGACCCGAATATAAAATAATAAGAGTCGAACAAAATTCTACGGTTGAAATAGAGATCAGCGCCGGTACATATGAAGCTGTTTCAGAATCAAGCAATCCGGATATTCTACCTGATTACGGGAATCTGACATACGAGGAAGGACAGAGATACCGGGATGAATATACCACAACTTAAAATATTATTTTATTCTTTTCAGATTGTCGATAATCAGTATCTTTAAATTTTTATCTAAAAATCCTTTGACCATATCGAAATCTTTTTTCCGGTCGATATTGCAGTTTATTTCCAGACCAACCAGTAATTTATCGAACTTTTCAGAAGCAGATTTTATCTGCTCTTCTATCATCTTCTCGTCGGCTTCCTTTAGTCCACTTACAATTTCATCTACAGTAATATTAAAATTGTCATAATCTGTTTTAAGCGCTCCTGTAAAAACTGCTTTCTGCCAGAACCACTTCCCGCTATTTTTTTTGTTATATAAATTTAAAAGTCCAAACAAATATTCCAGCTCAACATTTTTAAGCTTGCATATATTATCGAGTATATAAATTCTTTTGGTGACATTCGATAACTTTCCCAATCTTTTTAGATCCATCATATTCATATCCTTTTGAAATCCAATTCAGTTCCTAAAAATAGCACTCATCCTCTAAACCCATTTTAAAGTATTTTAATAAAACGGATACTTCTACTTTTAATATTTTAAAATTTCACCTGCGTGTTTTTATATAGAATCTGAGCTGCTTTTCTTTTCCTTTTTTTATACCTACTCTGCCCGTTGCCATTATTTTAACATTATCGCTGCCTGTTTTATAATCAAATATATAAATATTATTTTTTCCGGTTGCAATATCAGCACCATTATCCTCCATATCAATACCAAGGGCCATGGTCAGTTTACCGGGACCATTAGTAAGCCTGACATCCAGATTCCTTCTTTTTTTCATAATATCAATACCCCACACAGGTGCGAGTGCTCTTATCAGGACCGCACCAGGCTTGCCTTCATTTTCTGTGACAATATTCAGCAGATTGTACATACCATAACATAGATAGACATATGCAATGCCTGGTTTCTCAAACATTATTTTACTCCGGGGTGTCTTCCCATGGTAAGCATGGCTTGCGGGATCATCCGGGCCATAATAAGCCTCCGTTTCCATAATTATTCCCCCGACCATTTCTGACCCTTCGTATTTTACCAGTGCCTTCCCCAGTAAATCTCTGGCCACCTTTGAGGTATCTCTCTCGTAAAATTTTCTTGATAAAATATTTTTGGAAATATTATTCATATAATACTTACTGAAGCGTTCTAAACTTTATATAATTATATCTCTAAATATAATTATATCTCTAAATTGATCATGAAATAATAACGTATTTTTAATAATCGAATAAATACCGTCCTGTTGGTCATAGCTATCAATACATTTAACCTTAAAAAGTTTTTTGTTGAAATAGCAAAAAAAATTTTGTATATTACATAACAATATTGCTAAAGAAAAACGGAAAGGACCCCAATGAAAGTAAAAATTGATAAAGATCTCTGTACCGGATGCGGTTTATGTGAAGAAACATGTCCGGATATTTTTAAATTGAACGAGGATGAAGATGTAGCAGAAGTGATAAAAACAGATTATGAAGAAAATGACGAAGAATGCATCGAAGAGGCTGTAGAAAGCTGCCCAACAGAAGCTATATCGGCTGATTGATCTTTAATTTAAATAAAACAATTTATATTAAAAAAATAATCCTGTCTTTTTTGACAGGATTATTTTTTAGTAGGTATTTCTTATTAAATCATTTTTATTCTGGATACTTTATCCTTTACTTTTCTTACATATTCGGCCGGATTATCCGAGCCATAAATTGCGGTGCCCATGACCAGTATATTCGCTCCTGCCTTTACGGCAATAAGGGCAGTGTCCATATTGATTCCACCATCAACCTGGATATCAATATTGTTTTTCAAATTGGCTTCTTTGATCATTTGTTTTAGTTTCATGATTTTGTGGGTCATAGCAGGTATGAATTCCTGACCGCCAAATCCCGGATTGACTGTCATTATAAGTACCATATCCACGAGTTCCAGTACATTTTCTACATAGCACAAAGGTGTTGAAGGATTAAAAGAAATTGCTGCTTTCTTACCTGCCTGCTTTATATAGTTTAAAGTACGATCAAGATGAGGGCATGCTTCAACGTGAACATTTATCAGATCCGCTCCGCTTTGTATAAAATTGTCGAGAAGCCTGTCAGGCTTCTTTATCATTAAATGCACATCTAAAAAAAGCCTGGTATTTTTTCTCAAACATTCTATTATAGGAGGACCAATGGTTATGTTTGGAACAAAATTTCCGTCCATAACATCTATATGAAGCATATCTACCCCTGCTTTTTCAACTTTTTCTATTTCACCTGCAAGATTTGCAAAATTGCTGTTAAGAATAGATGCGGCGATTTTTATTTCTTTATCTTTATTTTCCATAACTTCTTGACTTTGTTTTTTAATTACAATAAGGATTATAACATATAATTTATATTAACTTATGGTCCAAAAAATCAGCCTTTCAGGATTTTTAAGATTTCTTTTTTGGTTCGCTCTAATTCATTTCCGGTCATAAAAGGGACCCCGCTTATAATCGGCTTTCCTACTTTTGGAGGAAGCTGGGTCATACTTATAACTAAATCTGCATCTTTACAGCAGAAGCCGATATCTGATGTCATGCATTCCGTTATTTCGAATTCAATGTGATTTTTACTTAAGAATTTTTTGATTTCACCGGTAATTCTTGAACATGTTGCAACTCCTGCCCTTGAAGCACAAAGTATCTTCACTTTTTTTCTTTTTCTGCCGCTTTTAAGTATTTCTACATTTTCCATTTACTTAAAATATAAATCCAATATCAAAATACATATTCAAGTTACTCAGGTTCTAAAGAAGTATATTAAAAATAATTCTTATTGTAAATATTCCCCATTTGTATAATCTTTCTTCTAAGGACGATTTTAAAAAGAGCT
>CAZODG010000021.1:0-15747 GCA_964578525.1 uncultured Actinomycetota bacterium | reverse complement strand
GAGACAAGTTCTTCCAGTTTTTCCTGTACGATGTATTGAATCTGCGAATCGATGGTAAGGACCACATCTTTACCATCAATAGGTTCTTTTAATATATTATCTTCTTCTTCAGGAATTATATTGCCAAAGACATCTTTTTCGGCAACTACTTTAACATCGATTCCCCTTAAAATATTTTCATACTGTAATTCGATTCCGGATAAACCATTATTGTCTATTCCGGTAAATCCTACAACTGAAGAAGCAATATCGTTTAGAGGGTAATATCTCATAGACTCATTTTGAATATAGATGCCCGGAAGATTGAATTCTATGATTTCTTCTGCTTTTTCCGCTGAAACCTTTCTCTGTATATACACAAATCCCAGATCCTGGTTGTCTAGTTTTTCTTTTATATCCTCCGGATTTAGCTCTAATATTTCTGCCAGAATTTTCGATTCATATTCGGAATCAATGACTAATTTTGGATTTGCATATATGGTTTTTTCATTTAAACTTGTTGCAAGTTCGACTCCGTTTCTATCCAGGATTTTACCCCTTTTCGAACTAAGTATGAATTCACCTATATGCTGATATTCGGCAAAACTCTTAAATTCCGATGCATTCAAGTACTGCACATAAACCAGCCTGTAGATTATGGCTAAAAAAGCCATTAAAAATAAAATAAACAGGAAATATATTCTTTTCCTGTTTGCCTTCATATTATTATTATTTCTAAGCATTTTTTAATCTAACATAATAATTAGGGTATAAAAAATGTCAATACGCTTTCCGAAACTACCAGGACTATATCCTGGATGTAATAAATCGCACCGAGAAAACCGTCATAATTTTTAGTTATAGTATCGGTATTCGCAGATATATAATTGTATATTTTTTCGTTATTTTCTAAACCGCTGTTTGAAATCTCGATAATTTTTAGATTATCTGTCATATTCATTTCGAGATCATTTTTAGCAGCCTCGATAACTCTCGAGGGGGACTTTAATTCCGATATCTTTAGAAGTAAACGGTCACTCCTTTCTTTTTCCAATGAGATCATTTCATTGGTCTTATATATATTTTTTTGGTAATTTACACTCTGTATCTTGAGCCCTATATTCAAGAGGACACCAAGGCAGATAAAGATGATGACCACAACAAATATATAGAAAAGACCGCTATTGCTATAAACAATCTTTTCCTTCTCTCTTCCGCTATCCGGATCCTTTACCAGATATAAAAGAGGATAAGATCTTCTTTTGTATATATCCTGTTTTTCTGCCAATCTTAAGTTCATTTTAAAAGCTCATCAAATCCTTTTGATAAATAAGGAACCTCACTATAACTTTTCCAGAACCCTTAACCTTGCACTCTTTGAACGTGGATTACGGCTGATTTCTTCAGAATCCGGTTTTATTGCCTTTCTGGTAATGATCCTGGCTCTTTCATTTCTGCCGCATCTGCATACCGGAAAATCGGGGGGACAGGTGCATTTACCTTCATATTTTAAGAATTCACTCTTTACCATTCTATCCTCCAGAGAATGGTATGAAATAATTACCATTCGTCCGCTGCTTTTTAATACTTCAAAGCCATCATCGATTGCTTTCCTTAAATTATCCAGTTCTCTGTTTACTTCCATTCGGATTGCCTGGAAAATCCTTTTTGCCGGGTGACCTTTTCTCTGGTATTTGAATTTTAAAGGTATCGAATTCTTAATGATCTCCACCAGTTCTTTTGTGGACCTTATATCACCGGTCTCTCTGTATTTGACAATATTTCTGGCAATCGGTCCGGACCACCTTTCCTCCCCATATTTCCGGAAAATTTCTACTAATTTTTCCTGAGGATAATCATTCACCACATCAAATGCATTTAAATTTATGTCATTACCAAATCTCATATCTAATTTCTCATCTTTCAGATAACTAAACCCTCTTTCCGATTTGTCAATCATAAAAGAGGATAACCCCAGATCTAACAGCAACCCGTCAATACTCTCAATATTTATTTTCTTTAAAATTTCTTTAATATTTGCAAAGTTATCATTTAGCAAAATCACATTTTTAGAATACTTCTCCAGTTTAGTGGCGGCGGTGCTTATAGTCTGGCTATGAAGATCGACTCCAATTACTCTGCCTGTGGGGGCAATGGCTTTAATAATTTCTACAGTATGACCAGCACCGCCAAGCGTTCCGTCAAAAATGATATTTCCCTGCTTTAAATTTAAATATTTTAAAACCTCCTTTAAAAGAACCGGTATATGAACCTCTTCTGAATTCATTATGATACTCTATCAAAGTTCTAATTTTTCAAATACATCCGTGTTTTTCTTGTATTTAGATTCTGCATCCCCATAATATTCCTGCCAGTTCTCCTTGTTCCATATCTCAGCTCTATTAGAAACGCCCACCAAAACAATATCTTTCTCGATCCCGGCATATTCTATTAGATTCTGAGGTATTCTGATTCTTCCCTGCTGATCGATGGTCTCTTTGACGGCAGAACTAAAAAACCATCTTTTGAATCTCTGCACGTCTCCCTCTGCAACTTTATTTTCAATTATTTTTTCATCTATTTTTTCCCATTTTTCAATAGAATACAGACATAGGCATTTTAGACCGTATCCCTTTGATACCATCAGTCCTTTGACCAATTCATCCCTGAATATTGAGGGAACGAAAATCCTTCCTTTATTATCTATGGTCCTATGGTACGTTCCTGAAAACACTCTTTTACTCCATCTCTATAATATTAATAGGGATTCACATCCCTTTCCCTCCACTATCCCCCACATCACAACAATAAAATACCACAATAATATCAATTTGTAAACTATTATATATAAAAAAAGATAGAGGTAATTATGATTATTTGATTTAGTATTTATTCAATAGTACTATAAAAACTATATATAGATGTTTACTATATATTTTGCTGAAATCATATACTATATATTGTCGTTTAAGATTTTTAAATTAAGCGGCTGGCACCTATGCGAATGCTTAAAAAAAGTTAAAAGCCGGACCCTAAAAAGTCTTAGCTGCTCTTTTTCAGATCCAGTTCCCTTGTAACCAGTTTCCCGTCTTCGGATCTGGTGAGCTCTTCTATTTTTCCCTCTGCTTCATTTAACTTTTTGAGACAATTAGAAGAAAGCTTGATACCCAATTCAAACTTTTCCATTGATTCTTCCAGAGATATATTTTCATCTTCAAGTTCTCTGACGATTTCTTCTAATTTTTTAATTGACTCTTCAAAACTCATTTTATCGATTTTCATTACCGGAACCTAACTCTAATTTTTTATATATTTTATCAAATATCCTGGCGTTTAGTATCCCATCCCTTAAGATTATTCTGACCTTTTGATTGATATCGACTTCGTTTATGCTTCTGACACCTTTATCTTCTTCCGCCTTATATATTATAGCAAAACCACGATCCATTACAGTAATAGGATTTTTTTCTTTCAGATTTTCGAGTATCAGCTTTAATTTGCCTTTACTGAAATTGAGATAGTTCTTTACACCTGAAATCATTCTGACATCTATGTTTCTTATTGTCATTTTATACAGATAGATCTTTTTAAATATATTTTTTTTATCTATCAGCTGTCTGTAACCGGAAATATTCTCCTGCCTCATCCTGATAATCTTTTTTATATTCTCAACCAATTTGCCGTGGAACTCGAAAGCTGTCTGGCTGTATCTGTTTAAAAGAGTTTCCGGTTTTACGAAGATCCTCTTTTTGATAAAAAAATTTATCTCTTTTTTTAGCATTGTTATTTTTGTACCAGTAAGATGAGTCATTCCTTTATTAAGATTCTTTATTTTTTCCACTGCTTCCATTTTGCTTAATATAACCAGCTGTCCTGCAATAGAAGGTGTTGCTGCACGTTTATCCGACACAAAATCTGAAATAGTATAATCCGTTTCATGGCCGATCGCTGAAATCAAAGGGATGGGGCAATCAAAAATTTTTTTTGCCAGTTTTTCGGTGTTGAACGCCCATAAATCTTCAAGCGAACCTCCTCCTCTTGCAATTATTATCACATCCACGCCGTATTGACATAAATCGTCTATTGCTTCGCAAATTTCGTCGCTTGAAGTCGAACCCTGAACATTGACATCTCTTACAATAAGATGGAAATTCTCGAACCTGTGCCTCAGGACCTGGATTATATCTCTGATTACTGCACCCCCTATAGAGGTTGCAACGCCTATCTTTGCCGGAAGAATGGGTATTTCTTTTTTATAAATTCGGTCAAAATATCCTTTTTTCTCTAATTTTTCTTTCAGCTGTTCAAATGCCAGGATCAGGGAACCTTTACCGACCGGTCTAGCATCGAGGGCTACTATCTGATATTCTCCCCTTTTTTCATAAACAGAGATATAGCCATTTATTAATATATGCAGCCCTTCTTCTATATCAAAAATCAGATTTCTATTGTTATTATAAAACATAACTACCTTGATTTTTGAACTCTCATCTTTTAAATCAAAGTACATATGCTTCTTATCGCGGAAATAAAAATTACTTACTTCGCCTTCTACCCATATAAGAGAATAATCCTTTTCGAGACTTTTTCTTATTTCCAGATTAAGTTCGCTGACAGTGTAGATTTTTGATTTTAATGTGGTGCTGTCTTCCATCGTTTACTGAAGAGTCCAGTATATAATCATTATCTGAGTTCTGTTCTCTTCCAGGCCCTTTATCAAGACATTTACAATTTTATCTTTTTCATTGCTGTAGTAGGTAAATTTAAAGGTAGGAATTTCCTCATCTTCCGAAGTCAAAAATTCTTCTTCTATTTCCCCGGAACTTTCTTCGAATATAAGACCTCTGCTCCATATCGATTGAACTTTTTTATCTTTGTAATATTGCTCGACTTCCTGAAAATTATCCGATACTTCCGATAATATATAAGCCAGATTCTCATCGCTTTCAACGGTACCTGCTTCTTCTATCAGAGAATCCGGATAGTAAAAACTATTGAAAACATCCATGAAACCCTCATCCTCCAGAAGACCGGTTAGCTTTTCCTCCGATACCTCTTCAGAGTTACTTCTTATTCCTTCAGTACCGGTGTTTTCCGTTATTTCACTTTGCTGATCACTGCCGGAATTAAAACATGAACTGCTAACCATGGCTATCAGAAAAATAAAAGCAATTATAGAAATAATAAATATTTTTTTCATTTCCTTATTTGCTAACCGAGTAAGATATACTCAATAAAAATTTTAATCATTATATAAGCACAAAATACTATTTCCAGGGCAACCATTATAAAATTCAAAGCATTGTCAAAGCCATGATTTATTTCCTTAAAATACTTTAAGGGCTTACTGACAAATTTTTTGATCCCAGGTAAAAATTTTATCATAGAATAAAGTGTATAACCAATAAGAATTGCGCTCCCGAGAGTGATTACAAAATCATTAAAAAAATAATTGCTATAAATAAAATAACTTATTTCTATTAAATTTAAAATTACAATTATTGCCAGAGCCAATACCAGCGGAAAAGACCCGGATGATATTTCCTTTTCTGTTTCCGGCACATGACTCTCGAGTTCCTGGATTTTTTTCTGTACGGTATATCCGCCACTGGTTCTTATCATAAATCTCAGGCTGGGAATATACAAGAATATTAACGTTATAGATAAAATTAATAATAAAAACATGAATAATTGGAATGTTGATATTTAGCTTTAATTATATCAATAATATCTGCGCTTTAGTTATTTTTTTTTGCCGCAGTATTGGTTTCTCCTTTACCCGAAGGTTTTTCTTCGGTCTTTTTAGTTTCTTTTTCTTTTTCTTTTACGGCGCTGCTGCCAATAAGATTTTTGGAACTTGATTTATAATCGGTTGTGTAAAATCCCGATCCTTTGAAAATTATCCCCACAGGCGAAAATAATCTACTTGTATTTGAATCACAGTAAATACATTTGACAATATCGTCACACCCAACTTTCTGGAACTTGTCGAAAACCTTCCCACATTTATCACATCTATAGCTGTAAATAGGCATATATTTATTTCCTCCGAAACAAAATTATTTTGAAAATATATATCAATTGGGGATTTTAGTCAAATATTTAAAGCAACTTATGGTCAATGTTTCAAATAACTTTTATAATATTTCCAAACTGTTATATTTTATTTCTAAAATAATATGAAAAAAAGAAATATAATCATTTTTATTATATGCACCGGTCTTTTAATAATAGTTGTGATGACTACAATGCGGGAAAAACCGGATATTGAAAATATATATCTGAGTTTGGATAAAAATTTTGATTCCGGGAATTCAACACTTGACAATGGCTACACCTTCAGTACTCATGATCAGGATATTTATCTTATAATGGAAATAAAGCACGCCGGTCCCGAAGATGAAATAGAAGTGGAATGGATAAAAACCGAAAATGATTCTTCAGATGTAATTCAAAAAAATATTATAAATCCTGAGAAAAAAGGTTCCGGTAAAATAATAGTCTCCCTTATTAAACATAATAATGTTTATTCCGCCGGAAACTATAGTGTCGAAACTTATTTAAATGGAGATAAAAAAATCACTGAAGAGTTTCATATAATAGATAGGAACTAATTCTCTTTAGAATACTCGGATCCTACTTTACTGAATTCACTTTTTACTCTTTGAAATACCAGTTCCAATATTTCATTTACCACGTTATCAAGATTATAGTTTTCTATGATTCTGATATTTTTCTCCTTAGCCAGTTTTTCTATATAATCCTGAATCATTACGATTTTATCAAGATGTTTTATATACCTTTCCATTGGCCTTGAGCCCTGCGTTTCAAAGGTTCTTTTTGTAAAGTGTTCTTTATGTATACCTATATCCGGTACCGATATGACTATCTGCTGTATTATTGCTGAGGATAAATAATTTCCAAGATCGAGATATCCCGGTACCACATGTGCGCCTTCTATAATAATATCTGATTTTTCTTCAATATTTCTTTTTATTATTGCTTCTATTCCAATGCTGACTGCAATAACCTGTTCCCTGAAACCTAAAATTACAGGTTCCACTCCGGAAGGAGGAAGCGTCAGATTCTTATATGCATTATAAGAAGATCCCCTCAAGGGCCTTATTAATTTTTCGGATACAGAAGCTCTCATGACCTCCCTTATAGCATCGGTTGAAGCTACCCTGGTTATATTTAATCTATTGGCAAGTATGGTAGCTATAGTCGATTTTCCTACTCCGGTCGATCCTCCAATAAGTATTACGATTGGTTTTTCAAGTTTACCCACGGATTGCCACAGCAAATATCTTTCGGCATATTCAAGATTTACTTTATCTTTTATGAATCTGAACACAAGCAATCTTAATTCTTCAAGAGATATCGAATAAATCTTATTTTTTAGAAAATAATCCTGGATCTCGAACGCTATTTTATGAGCGGTCAGGATATCAAGGCCCGCTACTGAGATAGAAGAAGCAAGTATCCCTTTGGAAAAAGGCAGTCCGCCTTTTTTATCGGAAATTACTATTACCTTTGAATTTACCTCACCATCACTTTTTAAAGTCATATGATTTTTCTCCTCCTGAAAATATCTTTTTTAATTCTGCTTCCAGTGCTCCTTTTCTGCCCTTTACGATGGGCACATTATTCATATAGACTATTTCTTTCTCATGCCTGAGAGCATGATCCGTTAAAATATCAACCGAAGCTGCTTTAAGTTCAGTTACTATTGTGTCATAATCATTTGTTTTTTTCAGATCCTTTCTAAGAGCAGCTCTATTTCCCAGATTAAAACTTATTTTTTTGATCCTGCATTTAAAATTATTTTCCATATAATTTTTGATCACAGGTTCAATAATCTTATTTGAAGTCATCCCCATAAAAATCTTTTTACCGGCTATATCCGATAAAGGCTGGGGTCTGAAGATAGTCTCCACGATCACGGCATCCGGATTTATTTTCTTTATCTCTCTTTTAATATCGATTATTTTGTCCTTACCTGCCATCGGTTCTTCACACATTGTAAGCATTATAAGATCTGCTGATAATATTCTATAGATTCCCAGGTAGCCGACTATCGCATTCCAGTCCTGATAAGCTCCTACCACACAGATGACAGCATCCGTTTTGACGTCAGGAATAGAAGCGCCGCTTCCTTCGACTATTATGAGATCCGGATTCAACTTCTCTGCAATTTTTATTCCTTCTTTGATATTCGACATGAAAATCTTGCCGCCAAAACCTCCGCCGCATCTTCTGCACCCGATTGTGGTAACCCTGCTTGTAAGAGCATCTTCTATATAATCCGAACTCGCATGCATTCCTTTATTACTGATTTCAAGAAGGTACCGGGGAGTAATATCTATTTTATCACCCCTTATTATCACAGGAGTCTCTGGTCCTCCCCTCCCCATGGCTATCACACAGACATCGATACCCTCTCCTGCATATATTTTAGTCACGTAAGAACTTATCGCTGTCTTGCCTATTCTTTTGCCGGTTCCTATAATAGATAATATAAATTTTTTACAGTGTATATCTTCTTTCTCGGAAGAAAATAAAAAATCGGGACCCATATAGCTGCAATTATTCGCAAGGCAATAAGAAGCGATCTTCATTCTTTTTATATGATCGACCACAGGTTCATCGCTTAAATCATATACAAGATCCGGATTAAAATATTTAAGCGCCTTATTAAAATCCTTATCGATATCTTTGATTATATAAACTTTTTCCTTAAAAAAATCTTCGATATCACCTATTACCAATTTTTCTGTTCCGCCGAGAAATATCAATCCTTTTAAATTACCACTGTAGATTTTTTTAAGCATTTTGATTGCATCATTGGTCACTTGCGGATAATGTTCTCCATCTATTAATGCAATCAGATTTTTACCTTTATTGCTTTTTTTCTTTAATAAAGTTATCACAGAGTTTGCTCTTCTTTTCTTTTCTGGTTACACCAATGATTTTCTCAACCTTATCGAAAGGAGATCTTCTATAGATGTCTATTTCTTTCTCTCTTACATATATAATGTTATAACTTGGTTCGATCTTTCCTCTTAATCTAAGACAGGAAACCGTACCGGCAGTTACCACCAGCATATCTTCTATTCTCCACAGATATGGCACGTGTTTATGCCCGCATAATACCATGTCTACTCCGGAATCGATCACTGTTTCCAGAACATCACCGGCATCATTTACGATATTCCTTTCTCTTCCGGTATTGGGAACCGGTACCAGGTGGTGGTGCATTGCAAAGATTTTAAAACTATTATTATCGCATTTGCCAAATTCGGTCCTGATCCAGTCATAGTGCTCACGGCCGATCTGCCCGTTATCCAGATCCGGTTCGCTTGAATCAGCCGCAATAATCGATACTTTACTATTATTAAACGAAATATATCTGCCGCCAAAAATATTTTCAAAATGCAAATATCCTACATTTCTGGAATCATGATTGCCAAGCTGGACCAGGATATTTGTGCACTTTATGGGAGAAAGATAATTCTTTACGGTATCATATTCCATCCTGAACCCATTGGCAGTAAGATCTCCGGTTATAATCACTATATCGGGGCAAAGTTCATTTATTTCGTCAATACATCTCGTAAGAAGACTCGGTACGAAATGTTGTTCGCCGACATGGATATCGGAAATCTGGACTATTATTGTTTCTTTATCATTTTTTGTCATTATTTACCCTCTCAAGTATATAAAAAAATATTAGCATATACTAATGTTTAGCTAATTTTATAAAAAGAAAAAGTAAAGCACAATATATATGATATATTATGCTTTACTTTTCTATTTGAAATATTAAAAATAAATCACACGCTTAAGATATGATCATTTCTCAATACAATAGCTGCAGGCCACAAAATGATCATGATCTACCTCTATCAAAGGCGGCTTGCTTCTTTCACAACTTGTATCTTTGTCAGGGACACGGCATCTATCGTAATAAACGCAACCGATAGTGTTTTCTATTTGTTTTGCTTTAAGTTCCATATCTACTTCTTCCCATTTTTTATCCAAACGCGGTACAGAAGCCATAAGCATTTTTGTATATGGATGAAGCGAATTGGAATATACTTTTTCTGTAGCGCCCATTTCTACGACGCTCCCTCTATAAAGAATTATTGCTTTTTCACTTATATAATAGCCAAGCGATAGATCATGGGTTATAAAAAGTATAGACAGACCACGAGATTTTAACTCTACCAGTAAATTCAGAACGTCAACACGGGTAGATGCATCAAGCATGCTTATAATCTCGTCTGCCACCAGAAATTTAATATCCAGCAGCAATGCACGTGCTATAAGAAAACGCTGAAGCTGCCCCCCGCTTAGCTGGTGAGGAAATTTATTCAATACCTGATCAGGATTCAAGCCAACATCCTGTAAAGTTTTATTTATTCTTTCGTTCCATTCCAACTCTCTTATTTTTGGAAAAAATTCCTGCCTGATTATATTAAAAATTCGATCGGCTTTAAAAATTGGATTATAAGAACTGAATGGATCCTGAAAAACACCCTGTACGTTTCGATAATAATTTTTAAGTTTATTTTTTTTAAGAGTAGAAATATCAATTCCATTAAATATAATCTTGCCAGAAGAAATGGTGATTAAGCGTAAGATCATTTTTCCTATTGTGCTTTTTCCGCTTCCACTTTCACCTATTAATGAGATAATTTCCCCATCTCCAATATCAAAGCTAACATCAACCACAGCAGGGAGTAGTTTCCCTCCGAATGTTCCAGTTTTATAGATTTTTGATATTTTATCAAGCTTAAGCATTCTTCTCGCACTCCCTCCAGCAAGCAACAAAATGATCCTTCCCGATTTCAATAAACGGCGGCTCTTCCACACATTTACAAAATGCGACGGGACAACGATCCCTAAAGCGGCATCCAATCGGAGGATTGAGTAGTAATGGGGTGTCTCCGGGAATACCTGCAAGTATTTTATCAGTATACCTAACTCCAATTTTCGGCAATGAAGAAATAAGCAGTTTCGTATACGGATGTTGAGGATAATTTATTATCACTTCAGTAGAAGCTTTTTCAGCCAGCTTTCCCGCATACATTATCATGATAGTATCTGCAATCTGGTAAAGAATTGAAATATCATGAGTAATGACGATCATGCTTTTAACAATTTTTCGATTCCTGAACTCAACAAGCATTTTCGCTACTGCTCTTTGTGTGGAAACATCAAGTGCGGAGGTTATCTCATCTGCTATTAGCAGTGAAGGATTCATCAAGGTAGATATAACCATTACCATTCTCTGCTTCATACCACCCGAAAGCTCTATGGGGTACTTGTTCAGTACATCCTGGGTTAATTCTACCAGATCAAGTCTCCTTTTTAATTCTGGTAAAGTTTTTTTATAGCTGACTTTTCTGGAATCTAGAAGCTCCGCAGTCATTTTCCCTATTTTTCGTGTAGGATTCATAGCATTCATAGCAAATTGCGGTATAACAGAAACCTTACAAAATCTGAATGCATTCATCACTTCCATGTCCCAGACTGGAAGTACTTCATTATCAAGCTCAATTCTGCCTTCGATAAATTTCATAGGGGGCTTTAAATAAACAATACTATTGCTGAGTGTAGTTTTTCCACAACCTGACTCACCAGCCAACCCCATTATTTCTCCATTCTCAATGGTAAATGTTGCACCATCCAATGCTTTAACTTCTCCGTAAAGGGTTTGGTAATAGACTTTAAGATTTTTTACTTTTAAGCCCATATATTATAACTTCCTTAACTTAGGGTTGAAAACTTCATCCAATCCAACATTCATTATATACAAGGACCCTACGATAGCCATAATCGCAAGACCGGGTGGAATAAACCACCACCACATACCAAGCTGAAGAGCACCCCAAAGAACTGCAAGATTCATCATAAGACCAAGCGAAATTGCATTTGTCGGACCAAGTCCAATGAAATCCAATGTAGCAGCTATAAGTATTGCACCTCCGAACTGAAGAATAAATGTCATTAATAAATATGACATTATATTTGGCGCAATCTCTGTGAACATTATCTTCAAAGGCTTCATTCCGCTCATCCTGGCTAGATCAACAAAATCTCTGGAACGTAAAGAAAATGTCTGGGCTCTGATAGCTCTTGCTGCCCAGGGCCAGGCTGTGAGCCCGATGAAAATGCTTTCTGAAACAATGCCTCTAACTTTAAGATATGTCGCTATTATAAGAAGTATTGCCAGTGTTGGAATAACAATGACAATATTTGTGATCATACTAAGAAATTCATCTATAATACCACCACGATAGCCTGCAATAAAACCAACAATTATACCTATGAGGGTTCCAAGTCCTCCTCCGATAATCCCTACAAGAAACGATGCTCTAAGACCAAGCACAAACTGTGTAAAAACATCCTGACCAAATGTTGTGGTACCAAACCAATACTCAGAAGAGGGTGGGTGATAAGCCGGCCCCACATAATCATCCCATTTGTAGTGTGTTAACAGTGGACCAATTATTGCGAGTATAAGAAATAAAAGAACAATAACTAGCCCAACCTTTAACCTATTATTTTTAAAAGCAAAGTAGAGGAATTCATTTCTTTTTTTTGATTTCATTATGATACTTCACCCTGCATCCCTATTCGTGTTCTTGGATCTACAATGACATAAGTGATATCAACTACGAAATTAGCAATTAACACCATGATAATAATAAAGAGAAAACATCCCTGGATAAGAAAGAAATCCTGATTCTGAATAGCCTGAAGAATAAGATATCCGATCCCCGGGTACGAAAACACGATTTCTGTCGCCAGAGCTCCTCCAACAATAACACCAAGTTGAAGTGCCAGGCCTGTAATCTGAGGAAGTACTGCATTTCTGAATGCATATTTTCTGACAAGACTTTTCGGCGCTCCAAGAGCTTCGAGATAATGAGAATAGTCCGCCTCGAGTTCGTATATGATCATATTTCTCATTCCAATCGCCCAACCTCCAAACTGTACCAAAAAAAGGGAAGCGAAAGGCAAAAACCAATGCCACAGGAGATCACCTATAAATAACCATGAGAAGCTAGGTAATAAAGAGGGACTATATGCATATGCAATCGGAAAGATATGAAAAATTATCCCCAATGCCCAGGCCAGTAATATTGCGAGCCACATATAAGGAGTTGCTGTTAGAATATAGCCAAGTGGTAATACCGTATTGTCAAGCCGCTTGGTTCGTGCAGCGAAAGCACCAAACTTGTTTCCTGCAAACCAACTCAGTAGTATTGATGGAAGCAAAAGGAACACATCGTAAGGTATCGCTCTCATGATTACTTTTATCACTGGCTGCGGAAATAATAAAATACTTGTTCCAAGGTCACCATGGAAAAGAGCATTCCAAAAATAGAGGTATTGTTTCCATATCGGTAGATCTAATTTAAATGCTTGCGTTAAATAATGATACATCTCCTGGGCAGCTTCAGCATGTAAGCCAGACCTCGCAAGTAAAACCTGAACAGGATTGCCAGGCATGAACCGTGGTATTAACCAATCTATGGTTACCGCAACAATAAACGTGAGAAGATAAATAAGTATTTTTCTTCCAAAATAACGTTTCAAATTGCCTCATTCCTATATTAAGAGAAGTTTATATAAAAAACCGCCCCTTTTCTATAGGGGCGGTTTTTTATCTGTGAATTACTCCTCAAGCATAGCTTTGTCTATATATTGATCCCATATCGGAAGAAGACCAGTTGAATTAGCCTTACTTACAATATTGCCATATACTATATTAACAATTTGATCTGTATCAATAGCAAAAGCAACTGCTTTTCGGAAAGCTACATCATCCATAGGCTTTATGGTATTGTTCAGGAGTAGCCACGCAGTATTTCCAGAAATCATATATGGTGGCTCAGGGTAATATGTTGAAATGCCATAACCACCACCAACAATCGATGCAATGCCCGGCAAGAAGTTATTATTTAGATCATAAGTACCCATGATAACCTGACCGAGAGCAACATTGTTACTGCTATTAACGAGGTCAACTATATACGTAGGCTTAGGATCCAAATCGAGAGCATTAATTGCCCACCAATTATCGTTCTTTTTCCAAACCATTTTTCCCTGGTCACTTGCTTCAAATAAATATGCACCAGTGCCAATAGGATTTTCACCGATTCCAGTGGTTACCTCTTCAACAGTTTTACTTGCCCAGAGATGTTCCGGAACAATCGGATTATTGTATATGTACCATGAAATTTCCTGATAGCCAGGGTCATTAAAGTTGAGATCTACTGTATAATCGTCAACTATATCAACACTACTCAGGAAATTCCAGATCGGGGTGAGGCCAATTGCTGCTGTATCTGCCAAATCAAAGGTGAATTTAACATCCTCAGCATTAAAGGGTTCACCATCGCTCCAATTGATATCCTGTCGGAGTTTCAATTCATATACGCTATCACTTATCCATTCTCCACTCTCTGCAAGCCAGGGTACATACTCATCGGCCAGTGGATCATATAAAAACAGCGATTCATAGCATAACCCAAATGTTCCCATTGCGGAACCACTTGTGTTATATGGATTCCAGCTTGATGGAGGACCCCACTGTGTTCCACTGGTGTAAAGGGTCTCATTTCGAGGAAATGTACCTGTTCCTGGTTCTACTCCTTCAACTGGCTCTAATGCACAAAGCATCAGTATACCAGTCATATTCCAGTATCCACGCCAGGTTGCTGCAAGGTAATGGCTGGCATCCTCTACTGATGATGGCCAATTCGTCCATACTGCATTGCTGGTCTGGGACCACATACCGTTGTACCAGAGTGGGATTAAAGGTAAGTCTGTCAACATTATTCTCTGGAGTTCTGAAATAACAGCTTTCATACCTTCTACGTCATCAACTGGAATTCTATCAAGTTCATCTACTAAATCGAAAGCTGCCTGATTATCGTACCTGCCGTAGTTACCATTTTGCATTGTTGCAATATCTGTAATTGGATTCTGGAACATCCAGTCATAGTATGTCCAGGGAGTGCTGCTCATCTGTTGATCATTGTTGATCATCATTTCAAATGTTCCACTTAGTTTTGCATCATTATACTGGGGATAATCCGGGTACTCGGCTATAACGTTAATACCCGCTGCCTGACAACCACTGGCAACAACTTTGATTGACTCCATCCAGTCTGACCATCCGAATGGAACAATAACAGATAGTTCAATCTTGGAACCATCAGGTGCCTCGACTAATCCATCGCCATCAGTATCAACATAACCAGCATCAGCAAGAATTGCTTTAGACATTTCCGGATCATAACTAAAACTCAATGGAATATCCAGTGGTGCCCCTTCTTCTTCTGCCACTTCTTCTTCTGCCACTTCTTCTTCCTCTGTCACTTCTTCTTCTGCAGCTTCTTCTTTACAACCTACAAGAGAAAAAACTATAATCATTGATATAACAAGTAGCCATAAAAATACTTTTTTCACTATTCAACCTCCTTTTAAGGTTTTTTGGTATTGAAAGTTATGGCGTAAAAACTATTTTGTCGCTTCACCTCCCTTCCATATGAATAAAGCATTTGAACAAGGTGCCGTCGCTTTTTGTAGGAACAACTCCAAACTTGGATTTTCTATTGTATAAACACGTGTGCATACATTTTATAACAAAACTTTCAGAGTAGTCAAGCATTTTTTAGTTATTTTATAATTGAACGAAAAAACCGGCACACTTAAATAAAAATCCTTCTTACCTATTCTCAATATCATACA
>CAZODG010000020.1:0-15770 GCA_964578525.1 uncultured Actinomycetota bacterium | reverse complement strand
CTGCCAGTTTCTCGGATTGGATCCTCTCTACATCGCCAATGAAGGAAAGATGGTTGTTTTTGCGGATAATAAGGATGCCGATAGAGCGCTTGATGCTATGAAAAAGAATAAATATGGAAAAAACAGCAGGGTCATAGGAGAAGTAACTGAAAAATATGAAAAGAGCGTTACGGGTAAAAAAATTGGTAATGGTAATGTAGTCTTAGTCACAAGGCTTGGCACCATAAGAACACTTGATCTTCAATACTGCGAACAGCTTCCAAGAATATGCTAGGTTTTCAAATAATACAACCGATTATAATAACACTTCTATAAAAATTATAATTCGATAGAAATAAAATATAAGATTATTATTTTATTTATTCAGATTCTTTATTGAATGGTATATTTTCTGAAGTATTTTCAAATTATCTTCAATATTGGAATTTAAGATAAATATATTTGCCAGATCTTTTCTTACCGTAAGTGTCATTTCTACAGCATCTTCCTGCTTTATTCCTGTTTTTATTTCATCTATAAGATTTACCATGTCTTTTGCCAGATTTCTTATACTTTCGGATTTTTTGATTATATTTTCACAGGTCCCTCTTAAATCTTCGATTTCTTTAAACATACTGATCCTCCTTAAAAAACTACTTGATTTTTTATTCTTATTATAATGATATGCGTCAATTGTTACAATATAAATATGATGATTTTTAAAAAGGATTTTTTAAAATTTAATATCGGATTATTTATGAGTCTCTTTTTTAATTTGCGATATTATCGTAGGAATTTTTCTTTCTACCTCAGGTGACAGCTTATCGCCAAAATCTATACTCTTTGGTTTAATGCCGATTATTGATATACTGGTATTTATTTTTAATGCTTTTATAAGTTTTAAAACATCCACAAGATTAAGATCATGAAGAGAAAGGCTTCTGTAATCCTTTCTTACAAATTCTTCGATATCGTCAACCTTTATATTTACAACGTCTCCGATTTTCCCTCCGGTATCTACGGCATCTATTATTATTATTTTTTCGCAGTTTTTTGCCCAAAAAATAAGATCGGTCCCGGATGTTCCCCCGTCAATAATCTCTATATCCTTAAAAAATTCCAATTTTTCCAGTTCTTTTATTACTCTGATACCTATTCCATCATCGGATCTGAATTTATTTCCAAAACCAACTATTTTAATATCTGTCTTACCACAGTCGTGATCTTTTGAAATATTTTTACCTGGAGAAATCATAGCAATCAGTAATTCAAAAGCAATAGATTTTATTTACTTATTTATTCACTAATTTGACATTCAGAAAATGGGTTGAGCATGATATACATGGATCATAGGCTCTTATCAGCATCTCGCAGGCCAGTCTGATTTCATCCTCGCTTTTATCGATTACAGTCGGAACCAGTGCATCCATATCTTTCTCTATATTTGCATAATTCATTCCCGTAGGGATTACCATATTAGCTTTTTCCACTCTGCCTCTGTCATTATAAGTATAATCATGAATAAGCAAACCCCTCGGAGCCTCTACGACTCCCACTCCACGGCCCGCTACTGGAACGATATCCACCATAGCTTTATCCTTATCGATACCCTCTTCCAGGATTTCATCGATTAATCTTATACTGTCGTCGACACTATGAACTATCTCGACAAATTGTGCGATATTATTCATAAATGGATTATAGCAGGGCGCTTTAAGTCCCAGTTCTTCGGCATATTTTTTAGCATTATCCGTAAGTTTATCGTAATTGTTATTAAATCTGGCAAGAGCACCAACCATGAACGCATCCCTGCTTGCCCAGCAATGTTTCGAAGTCGAGTGCTGGACTATCTTTTCATTTATTTTATCAAGATAGTTCTGATCGTCGATTTCCCAGCCGTCCGATGATTTTATATTGCCGTCGTAAAGCGCATAATCAACTGCATTGCTTATGGAGATATATTCTGTTTCTCTCTGGAAATCAGGAATATTAAGGGTCTTTAGCACACCAAGAGTTTTTTCAAAATCCGGGTAACTTGCCTGCAGCATTTCTTTCATCTTTACCATTTCTTCTTCCGTAGGAAGTTTTGTAAACCCGCCAACTACTATTCTTATTGGATGAACTGCCCTTCCCCCTATGATTCTTACCATTTCATTGGCCATTTTTTTGGTTCGCAGAGCAATATTTACTACATCGGGATGTGTTTCCACCAGCGGGATCACACTGCCGACACCAAAATAATCAGGAGCAGCAAGAAAGTAAACATGCAGCGCATTGCTCTGGACATTTTCATGGTGATATACAAGTTTTCTCAGACTTATAGTTTGAGGGGATGGAGTTATGCCTAATGCTTTCTCGGTTGCTTTAATTGATGCACAGGTATGTGCAACCGAACAAATCCCGCAAATCCTTGAAGCTATATGAGACGGTTCATCATACTTTCTCCCCACCATCATTGCTTCAAAAAATCTGGGCGATTCCGGTATTCTAAATGTCAACTGCTCCACTTTTTTGTCTTTAATATTTATAATCAAATCACCGTGACCCTCTACTCTTGATACCGGTGAGATCTTCACATTTAAATTCTTGGCCATTATGATAAACCTCCGGAAATATTATTATTTTTATCTTTCTCTATAGTTTTTCCTTTGCAGGCATTATAAAGGTTAAATCCTTCCATTATATCCTCAACTGTGAGTCCATATTTTGCGAGCAGATCTTTCTGGGCATTTACATTTGGATCATCTATTATTCCCCTGCAGGCTTCGCAACCTGAAGCACTATTGGGACATCTGGAATTACAGCCCGCTCTTGTGATGGGACCCATACAGGTCATTCCCAGTTCATATACACAGGTATTACCGTTTCTTTTACATTCGATGCAAACCGGATAATTAGGTATCTCAGGTTTTTTCCCCACAATAAGGGATTTTATTATATCCGCTATCTCGAACCTGTTGGGAGGACAGCCCCTGGCATAGTAGTCGACTTTCACATACTGGTCGATTGGTTTTACCTCGATGGAATCTATCCAATCCTTCTTATCCCCATATACCAGCTCTTTGGCTCTTTCAAGACCATATAAATTTTTCAGACAATTAAGTCCGCCCGATACCGCGCATGCTCCGACTGCCACTATTATCTTTGCAATATCGCCGATTTTTTTTATTCTTTCGATACCATGCCCGGTTGATATGGAACCTTCCACCAGTGCGATTTCATAATTATCGCTGTGCTCGGTAATGGCTTCCGTAAAATGGACAATTTCAACGGCATTTACAAGATCAAGTAATTGGTCTTCAAGATTCAATATTTCCAGCTGGCATCCGCCGCATCCGGTAAAACCGAATACTCCTACTTTTGGCTTACTCATTATATAGCCTCCTTCAAGTTCATTATTTCCCATAGGCTGAATACAGGACCATCAACACATACCAGTTTATTGCCAATATGACAGTGGTTACATTTTCCAACTCCGCATTCCATTCTTCTCTCCAGCGAAAGATAAATATTTTCCGGCTTAAAGTTTTTCTTTTCCAATTCCATAATCACATACCTGTACATGACAGGAGGCCCGCAAACCACAACATGAGTATCTTCCGGCGGAAAATTCACTCTTGGTATAAGTTTGGTGCACACTCCGATTTCTCCGGTCCATTTATCATCAGGATTATCCACCGAAACGCATATGGAGATATCGTTGCGGTTGCTCCAGTACCCAATATCATTTTTAAATAAAATACTATCGGGATTAACTGCACCGTATACTATCATTATTTCCTTGTAATCTTCCCTGTGCTGCATGATATATTTTATCAGTGACATTAATGGTACCAGCCCCAGACCACCGGCTATCAAAAGGACATTATGGTTCCTCATTTTTTCAAATGGGAAATATCCTTTTCCGAAAGGACCCCTTATCCCGATCTTCGAACCCTCTTCCATTCTGTGAAGGGCACCGGAAACATTTCCCGCATTCCTTACGCAGAGCTCAAAAAATTCCTTATTGTTTGGATTCGATGCAAGACAAAAAGGCGCCTCACCCAATCCGAATATTGTGAGTTCTATAAATTGACCGGGTAGGAATTTAAAATTATTTTGTTTTTCTTCATTCTCAAAGGCAATATTAAATAATTTTTCCGTCGGACTTACCTTTTCTATGCGGCTGATTTGGGCAATATCGGGAACATATATGGAATTTTTATTTTCTTCCTTTGCTTTTAAAACCATTTATACGCTCACCTCTCTCTTTACCGAATTGATATCTTCTGCAATATTTATTTTGGCCAGACATGTTTCTATACATCTTCCGCATCCGACACATGAATATTTACCAAACTTATCGACAAAAGTCTTAAGTTTGCATCTGTATCTTTGCTTTAGCCTGTTTTCTTTATTGGGCCTGAAATTATGCCCGCCTGCCACCAGTCCGTATTCCGGTATCATGCAGGAATCCCATTCTCTTATTTTATTTCCCTCTTTCAAGTTAAGCTCCATATCATCTTTTACATTGAAACAAAAACAGGTGGGACAGACAAGATTACATGACCCGCAGCTGTAGCAATCTTTCGCAACTTTCTTCCAGAATTCCTCATCATTGTAAATCAATTCGAAATTGTCATAAAAATTTTTAATATCGACATCCAGTTTAAATTTCATACGGTAATCGTCCAGATACTTATTATATTCTTTAAAATCCTCAGCCATAGCATCGCTGACTTTAGTATATTTCTGTATAATCTCATTTCCTCTTGCAGTATCGATCCTTAAAAAATACTTATCATTAAGTTCCGTAAGATATATATCAAATCCGCTCTTTGCGTAATCAGCACCCATACTGGGAGAAAAATTTGTTTCAGTCGGCTGACTGTCCATTCCTATCACTATAAGGTTTTTTCTTTTTGAAATATAATTCTCATCGATAAAATCTTTTGTAAATAACTCGTCTAAAAAATTCATTCCATTTATATCCCATGCATTTACTCCAAAAAGTATCTTCTCTCCGCTTTCCACCACAGGTTTTACATTAATTGTTTTTCCGACTTCATAATTTACCAGTTTTTCGGCCGGGTAAAATAATAATTTTTTTGCCGGAGGAATGGTTGTCCTCGTATAATCCGTATCCAGTTCCGAAATATTCTTGATCGGGACAAAGTCATGTACTGACCTATCTTTTTTTACCGGACCTATAAACTCATAATTAGAAATTAGGGCTTTTATAAAATCCTGATATACGCTTTTATCCATGACTTTATATAGCATAAATTCTCCTTCCTTTATTTTTGTGAAGCTATTTACGTAGTATATTTGTAAAAGGTTTGTAACACGAAATAAAATACCATTTACATCTACCAATGTCAATAAAACCCGAAGTGTTTTCGTTGATATTCCTATAAATTATTACTTATCTTACAGCAGTCCAGTACCCATTTTATCCATTTTTCCATACCGGTACCGGTCTTGCAGGATAATTTTATTATATCAGACAGAGGATTGAGTTCTTTTACTTTATTTACGAAAAAGTTTTGATCAAAATCACTTACTTTAAGTAAATCTATCTTATTTAATATAACCAGATTACTCTTGATAAATACCGGTGGATATTTTACCGGTTTATCGTCTCCTTCGCTTACTGATGACATCACAATCTTATAATCTTCCCCCAGATCGAATCCCGATGGGCAGATTAAATTACCTACGTTTTCAATGATCAGCAAATCAAGGCTTTTAATTTTCAATTTACTTACGGCCTTCTCTATCATAGAAGCATTTAAATGGCAGGAACCCCCGGTATTTATTTGTATAACGTTATCGGTAAGTTTTCCAATTTTTTCGGCATCATAAGTAGAAGATATGTCCCCCTCTATTACTCCTATATTTTTCTTTCCTTTGAGTCTTTTTAAGGTCTCAAGTATAAGCGATGTCTTCCCGGATCCGGGAGATGAAAGCAGATTCAAAACAAGCAGCATATTGTCTTTAAATAACTTCCTGTTTTTATCAGCCTGGTCCTTATTATATTTCAATACATTTTCGATAACTTCGATTTTCATATTTAGCTGCCAGGTTTTCTATAAATAAATTCCTAAAAATTTAAACAAAAATCTACATTATATTACCTCAACTGAATTCAATGTCAATTTGTCACAGATGAAATATTTTATTTGATAATTAAAATTGATATTGCTATAATCTCAAATCAATTTTATATTAATTTAAACAGTGTTTAAAACAGATACCATAAAGGAACTTTTATAAATGGTAGATATCTTACCTTTCAACGGACTTATTTATAATAAAGATAAAATCGGAAACATCTCCGGAGTAATCTCGCCCCCCTATGATGTGATTTCTGCATCTCTCGGGGAAAAACTTCTGGGTACCCATCCCAATAACATTGTTAATCTGATACTTCCGAAAGGAAACGACGATGATAAATACACCGGAGCAAAAATGATGTTAAATGAGTGGATGAATAAAAAAATCCTAAAATTCGATAATGATAGATGCTTTTATGTAATCGAAGAAAGTTTCTATTTAAATAACAAACTTAAAAAAATTACTGGTTTTATCGGCTTAATGAAATTAGAGCCCTACTCCTGGCTTCAGGTCGTACCTCATGAACGGACCTATTCTAAAATCAAAGAGGACAGATTAAAGCTTCTGGCAGGCTGCAGAACAAACTTTGGGCCGGTATATACGCTTTATAATGACAACAGAAGTAAAATATCGGATATTCTGGAAGAGACTTTACAGAAAAATCCAATTATAGATACACCTGCAGGATATGATTCCACTCTAAGATTCAAAGTATGGAAAATTACCGATAGAGATAAAATAAATAACATTATAATGATCATGAGAGACAGGAAACTAATAATAGCGGATGGACATCACCGTTATGAAACATCTCTGGCTTACAAAGAAAAATACAATAAAACAGATAGCATAAGAGGGCATAATCTATCTGCAACCGGCCCCGAAGATTTTATATTGACATTATACGTCGAAAGCAGCCAGAGCGACCTTACTATATTTCCTACTCATAGAAATATTAAATTTAAAAATTTCCCTGGAATTGAAAAAATAATGGAAAGCCTTACCGGTACTTTCCATATTGAAACAGATACTCTGAAATCTACTTCCTATCTCACGAAAAAACTTTTAAAATTTAAATCCAGAGGTTTTAAAAGCTTTTTTATTTATGGTGAAAATAAAAAGTTATATTTTATTAGACTGAAAAAGTCCTTTGAGACCCGCGTAATTCATCCGGGATCAGCCAATGAAATTTATTTAAACACGGATGTAAATATACTCAAGGAATTTTTAATGGATAAAATCAGCGGTTCTTTTCAAATCGATAAAATCGATTATACCCATTCTATAGATAATTTAATAGAGAATATCAATAGTAAAAGTTTCGATGTAGGAGTTCTTCTAAATGCGATCACAGCAAAAGAACTGGAAAAGATTTGCATGGCAGGATACATATTACCTGAAAAATCTACTTACTTTTATCCAAAACCTTCAAGTGGTCTCGTAATGTATAAGTTCGATTACTGATAAAAAGCAGTTAAAATGATAGCGGAGAAAGGTATTCTCCCTTTTTATTTTTCAAAATCTCGAGTCTTGTTTTCTGTTCCTTCAGAATCCTGAACAATATATCAGGAACTCCAGAACCCAGGCCGGTATAAATTTCTAAGATCCTATCTATTTTCGAAATATTTTCAGGAATCCTTAAAGTAAATTGTTTTATGTACTCCTCCTGGCTGTAGTCCTTTCCCAGAACATCCTTAAATAACACTTTAAGGTCATCATGTAGTGGAATAAAACCCGTACCAATATCGATTGCTTTCACTTCTTCATGAATACGAAGTTCCATCCACTTAAGCCATACTCTTTTGTCAGCCCTTTCATTTAGATAATTACCTTCGCTGTCCATAAGAAAATAATTAACGCTGAATATTTTGGGTGGATTCTTCAGTGACTGGCCGAACTTTAGGTTGATATCTATATACTTTCCTACCGGAATCGAAAGAAAATCAATATTAGACATGGGATTGAAGGTTCTCACGCCCGTTTTACCAAGAGTAGCAGCAGTTGTTTCTGATTCAAGGGAAGCACCCATACTTATTATTCCATGATTCCAGTTATATGCCTCGATCAGTGGAGCCAGCGTATCCGAATCTCTTCCGCCATATATTACACCTTTGATCTCGACGCCCTCAGGATTATCATAATTTACATCAAGATTATCCAGATTTTTAAGATTTACAGTAAATCTTGCATTCTTATGAGAAGGCGGGATCAAATTTTCTTCGGCATCCTTCTTGCCCTGATACCACTGCCCGGAATGGTTTATTCCTTTTTCGGGTACCTTTCCCGGCTTTCCCACCCAGTAAGCAGTTCTATCTTCGGTCACCAGTATATTTGAAAATATGATTTCGTTTGATTCGTTTAGAACTTTCCATATGGAAGGATCGTCGCCTGGATTAATGTCTTCTATTATCCCAAAAATACCTATTTCCACATTGACCGCATATACTCTATTATTTATATTTTTAATATAAACAATATCATCTCCGACTATTGTTTCACCTGATATCATTGCAGTTGAGGTTTTCCCACACATCGATGGAAAAGCACCGGTAAAGTATGTCACTCTCCCTCCGGGTCCATGTATTCCGGAAATAAACATATGTTCCGTCAACCATTTTTCCTTTGAGGCTTTATTTATTCCGAGACGCATTGCAAGCTTCTTATGTCCGATAGTATTTCCTCCGTACTGAGTATTTACAGAATATACGATATCTTCTTCCGTATCCATGTATATTCTTCTTTTATCGATATTCACGCTTACACCGTTTTTGATTTCCCCGGCCGAATGTACGAATTGAAAAAAATCTTTGCAGTTCCCTAATCTTCTAAATTCCTGATATCCTGATCTGTAAAGTATAATTTCTGAATGTGCAACATAGCTTGAATCAGTTAATTGAATGGCGGGAATAGAGAAATTGGAATTAACCGGTCCCAGAGAGAAAAAAAGTATATATAATTCTTTTCCCTGCATTATATTTTCCAGAATGCCCAGGATTTCTTTGATCCCTGTTTCCTTGTCCATTGTATCCAGATTTGGATCCCGGTAAAATCCCTTTGGAACCAGAAGTCTTGTATGTTCTTTGTCTCTTCCCTGATCGTAATAGCTATCAAAATGAACCGTATGTCCTTCTGTCGAGAGCTTTTTCTCCTCACCGTCTCTTATTGTTTTTTTTCTTATGTAATCGAAATCACTCAGAGAATCTTCACAGATAAATATTGATCCGGGATTTAGAAGTTTTATAAATTTTGCAACAAATTTTAAAACATGGTCATTTTTTATTTCGACTATTTTTTTATAATTTTTACCGTCACATCTTTCTTCTATTATTTTCAAATCTTCATTCATAATTTATCCCTTATCTCCTTGTAGTTTTTCTATAAAATAATTATAAATCAGAAAGATATATTAGCCAGGTAAATTTATTATTTTTATGATTATACTAAAAATTTTTTGAAAACATAATTAAATATTAAAAATCTCTGTTATTTCACCTGTTATTTCGAATTCCCCTGTTGACCTGATATCCTCAGAAGAACTCCCTACCATAACTTTTATGGTTCCGGGTTCTACAACATACTTCATGTCTTTGTTGTGGAAACCTAACTGCGCAATTGATAGGATAAACGTAATTGTCTTTTTCTGGCCGGGTTCCAGCGTAATCCTCTTAAAACCCTTCAGTTCCTTCACGGGTCTTGTTATTTCAGACTGTACATCGTTGACATACAGCTGTACTGCTTCATCTCCTGTACGGGTTCCGGTATTCTTTATATCAATACTTATTTCAACCTTACCGTCTATGGATATACTTTCTGGTATTATAATCATATTGCTATATTCAAAACTTGTATAACTCAGACCATAGCCAAATGGAAACAGCGGTTTGCTGCTAATCTCTACATAATCACCTTTCCAATGAGAACGACCGCCGGAAGGTTTGTGATTATAATATACAGGAATCTGACCTACTGATCTTGGAAAAGATATGGGCAGTTTGCCTCCTGGATTATAATCTCCGAATAATACATCGGTAACCGCATGGGCTCCTTCTTCGCCGGGCAGCCATGCTTCTATTATTGCCGGTATTTTCTCAGTTATCCAATTAATGGATAATGGTCTGCCGTTTATAAGTACGACAATTATGGGTATACCAGTTTCATAAAGAACTTTTACAAGTTCCTCCTGTTTCCCGGCATATTAAGATCAGCCCTGTCTCTTCTATGATTTTAAATTAACATTAAAAATTTAATCAAAATATTTAGAAAGAACAAAAGATGCTGCTCCCAGCACTCCTGCTTTATCACCAAGCTCTGAATATTTAATTTCAGTTTCCCTTTCTATGGAAAATAGGGAAATTTTATTGATCTTTTTTCTTAAATTTTCAAGAAAATATTTTCCTGCTTTTGTAAAAATGCCCTGAATAATCATAACTTGCGGATCATACATGAGAATAATATTAGATATACCGATTCCGAACCAGCTTATTATATCATCCATAAGCTCCAATGCAAGTTTATCCCCTTCATTTGATGCATCAAATATATCGCAAATATCTACATCGTCAGGACCATTATTATTAAAAATTATGGAATCAGGATATTTATTATATTTCTCTTTGACCATTCTCAATATTCTACTGGTTGATACCATCGCTTCAAAGCAGCCCGTGCCTCCGCATGAGCATATCTCTCTTCCTTCGGGATCTACTATCATATGTCCTATTTCCCCAATTAAAGAATGATTACCCCTTTTGATTTCATTCTCTATTATCACTCCCGCCACAAGTCCTTTTCCTGCCTGTAAGGCAACAACATTATTTTTGTCTTTGGCCAGACCTAAAATTTTTTCAGCAAAAACCTGGAACCTTGAATGGTTATCTACTATTACCGGTATATCCTCTGGTATTTTTTCAATTATTTTTTCTTTCAGCATTAAATTTTTGCCCCATGATGGAAAATGTGGTGAAAAAATAACTTCTCCTTTGGAGAAATTAGTTATACCATAGGCTCCTATTGCCAGACCCGTAATTTTTTCTTTGTGAATTTCCGGGTTTCTTGTAAGATAATTATAGGAATCAATTACTTTCTTTAGAACACTCTCAAACTCTTCATCGGCTTTCAGAGTTACCGAAACTTTATCCAGAATATTACTTTTTAAATCAGTGATTATAGAAAACAATCTATTCGCCGATATAGCCATACCGATCGCATAACCACCATTTTCATTAAATTTATAAATGTTTGGTTTTTTACCGCCTTCTTCTGTAGAATTTCCCTTGCCTGTAATAATAACCATACCGTTCTTGGTATAATAATTCATTATTTTCATCAATGTTTGCTTGCTTAGATTTACCTCTTTGGAAAGGTCTGCTACTGATATCTCTCCGGAATTGCGAAGAACATTTAATATTGCTTTCCTGTTCGCTTGTTTAAGAGTTTTTTGTTTTTTTATAGAAATCATAAGATTTAAATTTTTAAAAAGTTCTATTTAAGTAAATTATTTTTATATAAATTAAATTGAGCCCTTAATATAAAATTAAAACATTGGTTAGTCAAGCCAATCATGTAACTTATTTGTCTATTTAAACATATGTACCTAAAACCAGATCTTTATAGAAATTATGTAATTTCAAGGTTAAAAATCCATTTTTTCTGATAAAATATATCAGAAATCCAGGCAATTTTTACCTGGATAAAATTAAGCCTTCGCCCTGGATTTTGAGAACACATCAAACGCAACTGCTGCTAATAATACCAGGCCTTTAATAACCGCCTGCCACTCAATACCAACACCCATTATAGACATACCATTATTTAGCACACCCATAACCAGGGCACCGATTACAGCACCAATAACAGTTCCCACTCCGCCATAAGCAGAAGCCCCGCCTATAAAGCAAGCAGCTATTGCATCGAGCTCAAACATAGTCCCGGCAAGCGGTGTAGCAGCATTAAGACGTGCGGAAAATACAATACCCGTTATTGTAGCAAGCACACCCATGTTCAAATAAGCAAAGAATAAAACTTTTTTAGTATTGATTCCCGAAAGCCGTGCTGCTGTTTCGTTACCGCCCATTGCATAGATATATCTTCCAAATACCGTCTTCTGCGTAAAGAATGTATACCCAATAATAAGTATACCAATAAGAACCAGCACGGTCGGCAAACCCCTATAACGTGCAAGCCAGTAGAAAAACAGCATAATAACGGAAGAAATCAAAAGAATCTGAAGTATAAAAAAAGGTAATGAAGCGACTTCAAAATTATACTTTCTCTTATTTATACGGCCTTTAATTGAAAAGTAAATATAAGTAATTATAATTATTACACCCGTCACAAGGGACGTAATATTGAGTTTTATATCAGGAAAATTAAATATATCCGTCACAAAACCAGCAGTTAATCTAAGATAACTATCCGGAAACGGAGAAAGCGTAAGACCCCTGAGTACGGCATTTGTGAGTCCCCTGAATATAAGCATACCTGCAAGTGTAGCAATAAACGGAGGTACCCTGATATATGCAATCCAGTATCCCTGCCACGCACCAATAATAAAACCGGCGGCAATAGTAATTATCACAGCCATCCATACATCCATTTTCATCCCGATTATTAATGATCCTGCTATCGCACCGGTAAAAGCAACTATTGAACCGACAGAAAGGTCAATATTTCCGCCAGTCAGTATACATAACATCATACCTATAGCAAGTACTATCACATAACCATTTTGCAATACGAGATTGGCCACATTCTGGGGATACAGGAGTATACCTTTTGTTAATATCTGAAATAGAACAACAATAGCCAGAAGTGCTATAATCATAGCATACTGACGAACGTTATTCTTTAAAATTGCGCCAATTTTAGATCTTTCCATATTATTGTACTCCCTCACTCTGACTCTTCATAATACATTTCATTATTGACTCCTGGGTAGCTTCACCAGCTTTAAGCTCACCGACTATAGAACCATTACTCATAACAAATACCCGGTCGCTCATGCCGATAATTTCCGGAAGCTCCGAAGATATAAAAATCACTGATTTACCCTCTGCGACCAGTTCATTTATAATTGTATATATTTCAAATTTTGCACCAACATCAATTCCTCTTGTTGGTTCGTCCAATAACAAAACATCCGGTTCGACAAATGTCCACTTTGAAAGTATAAGTTTTTGCTGATTCCCACCAGATAGATTGCCCGCTATCTGATTTACACCAGAAGTCTTAATATTAAGTTTCTTAATATATTCTTGTGCTACTAATATTTCTTTGTTCTTGTTTATAACCGTGTTTTTACTGATTTTATTAAGTCCTGCAAGTGTTATGTTTGATTTTATGTCACTACCTAGTATCAGTCCTGCAGTTTTTCTATCCTCCGTAGAATATGCAATCCCGTTATCTATAGCTGCTCTTATATTTTTAAGATTTACTTCTTTTCCGTTTATTGATATTTGACCGGAAATATTTTTGCCGTATGCTTTTCCAAAGAGACTCATTGCAAATTCGGTCCTCCCGGCACCCATGAGACCGGCAATACCTACAACTTCACCTTTACGAGCATTCATGCTTGCGTTTTTAATAACTTTCCTGCCTTCGACCAATGGATCAAAGACATTCCAATTATTAACCTCAAATGCGACCTCTCCCACATCTGATATACGCTTCGGAAACCTGTTTGTCAACGGACGGCCGACCATTCCTTTTATTATCCTGTCCTCACCAATATCATCTTTATGTTTTGTGAGAGTTTCTATAGTAGCCCCATCACGTAAGATCGTTATCCGGTCTGCAACTTGGGAAACTTCATGTATCTTATGTGAAATCATTATTGATGTTATTCCTTCTTCTTTAAACTGAAGTAATAATTTTAGCAGTTTTTTGGATTCTTCATCATTAAGTGCTGCGGTCGGTTCATCAAGTATCAATAATTTAACTTTTTTTGAAAGTACCTTTGCTATTTCAACCAGCTGCTGCTTACCGACACCAATATCCCTTACTAGTTTCTGCGTATCTTCATTCAGCCCCACCCGTTTTAAAAGCTGATTTGCTTCATAATGAGTTCTATCCCAGTCTATTATTTTATTCTTTACCCGCTCATTGCCCAGAAATATATTTTCGGCAATAGATAGATACGGCACCATTTCCAATTCTTGATGGATAATAACAATTCCAACGTGCTCACTGTCTCTTATAGTTTTAAAATGACACTCCCTGCCACAATATATGATATCTCCGGTATAAGTACCGTAAGGATGTATACCGGAAAGAACATTCATGAGTGTAGATTTTCCTGCACCGTTTTCACCTACAAGAGCATGGATTTCCCCTTCAACTACATCCATGTTCACATTATCCAGTGCTTTAACGCCGGGGAAAATCTTTGTTATATTTTTCATCTCAAGAATCGTTGATTGCATTTAATAAGATCTCCTGTTTAATGTTTTTATAAACTGCAAGCCGTATATTCATTTGAATACCCGGCTTGCAGTTCTTAGAAAAAAAGGATTACTCTTTTTTTTCTATCGATTACTTCGTTATTTG
Organism: uncultured Actinomycetota bacterium; assembly: GCA_964578525.1. GTDB lineage: Bacteria > Actinomycetota > Humimicrobiia > Humimicrobiales > Humimicrobiaceae > Hydromicrobium. The sequence goes on along the minus strand of CAZODG010000020.1, from coordinate 1,151 downwards.
ATCTACTGTATAATACCCGCTATCAATCAGTGCCTCTTCATAATTGTCTTTGGTAACAACTATAGGGGTACAAAGGAATGAAGGAACTATCTTTACACCGTTGTCATAATCTGTTGTGTTATTTACCGGTACTTCCCCACCCTTTAAAATAGCATCTACCATAGCTACTGCCTGTTCAGCCAGTATACGTGTGTCTTTAAACACTGACATTGATTGCTTACCATCAATCATTGCAATCGTATTGGGTATATCAGCGTCCTGTCCTGTTATTATTGGATATGGTTTATCTGCGGTTCCGTAACCAACGTTATCAAGTGCTGCTATAGAACCTATTGCAGTACTATCATTTGGACAACAAATAACATCAAGCACTGTACCGTCAGCATAGTTTGCTGTTATAAGGTTATCCATTCTTGCCTGTGCTGTTTCAGCTTTCCATCCAGGTGTAGCTACCGTCAGGAAATCAGTCTGCCCACTTGGTATTACCAGCATACCGCTGTCAATATACTGCTGTAGAACGCTCAATTCTCCGTTATAGAACAGTGTGGCATTATTATCGTCAGGAGAACCTGCAAAAATCTCCATGTTAAACGGACCATTTCCCTCTTTTAAACCAAGAGCTGTTTCAATATATTCTCCCTGTAATACACCTACCTGAAAGTTATCAAATGTTACATTGTAGTCAATATCCGCTGTTTCCTTTATAAGTCTGTCGTAACAAATGGTTGCTATTCCTGCTTCTTTAGCACTCTTTAGCACTTCTCCGAGAGCAGAACCATCTATAGAAGCAATAATCAGAACTTTAGCACCCATTGTAATCTGATTTTCAAGCTGGCTGACCTGGGTGGCTACGCTATCCTCAGCATACTGAAGATCTACGGTATATCCCTTTGCTTCAAGCTGCGCCTTTATATTGGCACCATCTTGATTCCATCGCTGCAGGGATTTTGTAGGCATAGTTACGCCAATAAGGGCACCAGCTGCAGTCGTTTCCTCTGCTACTTCTTCTTCTGTTACTTCTTCTTCTGTTACTTCTTCAGTTGTAGCTTTCTCTTCCTTACAGGAAGTTCCAATAAATAGCATTGTAACCATTAAAGCTACAATCAGAGTAAGCATTAATATTTTTTTCACCTTTTTCATCTCCTTTTAAA
>CAZODG010000019.1:11104-15788 GCA_964578525.1 uncultured Actinomycetota bacterium | reverse complement strand
ATCGGAATAGTCTGTTAAAAATTTTCCTGTCATTTTTAGGTTTATAAAATCTTTTGTACCTAAAAATTTATAAGTTTTAGCAAACATCTCAGGTTCAAATTCCTTATACCACATTAGTTTAAAAACAGCATAGTTCTCTGGTCTTAAACCTGCTCCGGTAATCTGATACCATTTTTCAAAACCGATTTTTTCCATAACGCTCTGTGTTTGCTTTACAGCTCGTGAATCAAACCAGATAGGGGTTGTTTTTCTTAAAAGATTGAAGTCCTTATCTACAGGAACTATTCCCATTCCATGTCCGGAAATTGACATACAGCATATATTTTCAGGATTAATATTTGATTCGCTAATCAAAGCAATCGTGCTATCTATGATAGACTTCCACCAGTCAAGAGGATTATGTTCGGCCCAACCCGTTTGCGGATATAATGTGCCATAAGGTACGAATTTTTTTGATAATAATCTGCCTTCTGAATCATAAAGAACCGCTTTATTGCCGCCCGTGCCTAAATCGTATGCTAATATATACTTTTGGGACATATTTTATTCCTTCCATCCTGTGACTATTTCCACGCCCGAACTGGTACCCAGTCTGCGAGCTCCATTTTCTATCATCAGTTTTGCATCTTCTGCTGTTCTCATCCCACCGGCAACTTTAACTTTCGTGGAGGTATTTTTTAAAGTATCAAACATTATTTTTGCAATTTCCGGAGTTGGCTTTTCAAAAAAACCAGTAGAAGTCTTAACATAATCCATTCCGGATTCTGCACCTAACTCACAGGCTTTGATTACTTCGTCCTCAGTTAAAAAACCTACTTCTATTATTGATTTTGCTATTGTTGTTTTACATGCTTCTCTTATAAGATCCATTTCTTTTTTTATAACATCATACTTTTTATCCTTAAGGGCACCAATATTTATAACAAAATCACAATCTGTTGCTCCCCTTCTGATAGCATCTTCCACTTCAAAAACTTTCATTTCAGCACTCCAGCTGCCAAATGGAAAGGCCAGAGCAGCAGTTATGCCGACATTTGAACCTTCCAACCACTTTTTGGCCATAGTTATATAAACCGGATGTATCGCTACGGTTGCAAAATTATATTTTACTGCTTCAAAACACACAGCCTCTAAATAATGGTAGTCTACTTGCGGCTTTAGAATTGTGTGGTCAATCATTAAAGCGACTTCTTCTTTTTTCATAGTAACCTCGCTAACTTTTCTTTTATAAATTATTTTTTAAATTTAATTTTCTGCTCCAATTACCTGTTTCCATGTACTGGAATGCACTCTATCTGCGCCTGCATCTATAAACTCCCTGGCCTGGTTTAAATTTCTGACACCTCCGGAAACTTCTATTTCCATTTTGTCTCCATACAGCTTTTTAATATACTTTATATGATCCACTTCCGATTTTCCCAGATTAAGCCCTGAATTGGTTTTCACTATATGTATCCCTATTTCAAGACACATATCACATATTTTCTTTATCTCCTCTAGAGTCATCAATCCTACTTGTGGTACTACAATAACATCCAATTTACCGCTGGCTGCCTTAAAAACTGCTTCCAGGTCTTCCCTGGCTGTTTTAAAATCGCCTGACTTTATCGCAACATAATTTGGACAAACATTTATCTCGCTGCAGCCTTTGGAAACTGCTATTTCTACTAATTTTACTTTAGTCTCAGTGGTCATCCCTCCTAATGGGTAAGAAACTATAAGTCCTACCCTTGGTTTTTTGAACAAGCTAATAGCTAAATCAAGATTATATTCATCAACAATGACTGAATGATAATCATGTTTATTTAGTTCCTCAGCGAATTTCCTGATATCTTTTTCAGTAATATCAGGTTCAACTGGTGCCGCTACAAGCCTTTTTTCTACATTTGCGTCAACCATTATTTCCTCCTATTTTTCCCTTTTTTATTTTTTTAGAAAAAAAAATATTAAATTTTTTTTTATTTCTCATTTCCTATATGCTTCTAAATTAAAAAATATTTCTTATTTGATTATTTTTTTATTAAGCTTGTTCTTAAAATACAATTATCACCTTTGAATCTGGAGTCAAAATACTCAAAAGGTTCGCCCTCTTTATCATAAGCAATTGCAAATAGCCTTAGGCAAGGCTCCCAAATCTCAACATTTAATAGCGCAGCATCCTCCAGAGTCAATCTTGAAGCTGTAACTTCCCTATTCGATCTGCCAACCAATACGCCAAATAATTCTTTCAATAGGGAATATAGATCTTTTTTGAATTCCTCCAGTGATATTTCCATTAGTTTGTGGTATTTACTATAAGATAAGTAGGAATCTACTATAATGATCGGGTCATTATTTACATACCTTAACCTCTTTAAAAATATAACATCATCGTCTTCATTTAAATTTATGCTTTCAACAATCTTGCGAGTTGGTTTGATAACCTTTCTACTTATAAGTACGGTTTTAGATTTATAACTACTATTTTGCTTCTTAATCATTTCACCAAAACTCAGTAGTTCTTCCATAAATACAAGAGAAATATTTTTGGGTTTATCAACTACGGGCCTTTTCCCCCTGTTTCTGACTAAATATCCTTTTTTAATAAGGCTTTTAATGGCTTTATTTATTGTCGGTCTGCTAATGCCTAACTGCTCTGATATTTCTTCCTCACTGAAAAATTCCGTACCCTTTTCAATACCTGCGACATCTAAATAGTTTTGTATTATTAACTCCAGTTGGTAATACAAGGGTAGGGCATGATTCTCATTTAATATGCTCTTGTAGTTTGATAGATTTTTCATGATGTAAACATGTAATTATAATATGATATCTTTATATCTTAAATATATTAAAAAGTCAAACACTAAATTTAACAAATCCAAAAAGATTGGCCGGGTAAGTTAAAAAAATAAATAAATATTCATAGCAATAGTATTTCTTAATCTTTGTAAAAATAATAGACCTCGTATTATTTATCCTGTAAAATTTACATTGTTTTTAAAAAACAGAAAGGGACCAATAAATGAATGATCAAGAAATAAAAAATTCTCCTAAACCTTCGAGAAAAGCAGGCAGCTACAGCAGAGCTTTATTTGTCTTTGTAGTTCTGGTTTTCGTAGCGGTGCTTATATTTACGGGTCTTACGTTGTGGCAGGATGGTACTGTCAGAAACACTATGCAGCTTCTCGAATATAAAGATTCTTACCAGGTCGTGTTCCTGGCAAGCGGCCAGGCATATTTTGGTAAAATCACGGAAATCACCAATGAGTATGTAAAATTGGAAGATGCTTTCTCTATAAAAGTGCAGCAGGCACAGGCAGGAGATGAGTCGGCAACCGGTCAATCGGGAATAAAGCTCCTGAGCATAGAAGAGGAATTCTATCAGCCTGAAGGTTATATGCTGATCGAGAAGAATGCGATACTTTTCATAGAAGAGTTAAAGGATTCATCGGGTATCATTGAAATTATGGAAAATTACACTAAATAGTTGTACTCAGCAATTTCTTGAAAGAAACCGCTGTAACTCACGATTTTAAGAAATTTCCTTTAACTTACAAAGCAGTTAGAAAATAAGATAGCCCCGATTTTAAAAATCAGGGCTATCTTATTTTTATTCGAACTATCTATTTAATTGTCTAATTATCGGTTATCTAACATCATCCAACATATTCATTTTTCAATGCCACTATTAACTTCCGATTTCCTCCAGACCTTTCTTTTTCCTTCTCACTATAGACAAGGCAAGCAGTACTATTCCTGCAATAATAATGGATATACCGCTTATAGGTATAATCGGATTCAATCCGGTAAACGGAAGTTCCTGAATACCCAAAACCTCGATACCGGGAGGAGGTGGTGGAGGCGGAGGTGTTGTTGTATTTGTCCTGTCGAAACTAAAGCTTAGCTGTGCAGGACCTATTGTTATACCAGTAATATCTGCCATCTGAGAATATCCTGCCGGAACAGTGGTTTCTACAATTGTATATGTGCCGAATGGAAGACCGGACCATGTCACCGTATCGTTACCTGTGATTAATCTTTCTCCTCCAACCGGTCCGCCGCTTGGATAGTAGAGAGTAAATCCTGCTGTATCTGTTGAATCAAGACCACTCTTGTTCAAGGTTATAGAACCCAGCTCAGAAGTTTTCGTATTTACTCTGTCAAAGCTGTAGACTTTCTGGACCGAACCAATAACTATACCTGTAATATCAGCTATAGGTGTGTATCCTGCAGGAGTAGTTGTTTCTACGATTTTATATGTATCCCAGCCAAGATCTGTCCATGATACCGATCCGTTACCCGTGACTGTCTTTTCTGAGCCTATAGGATTACCTGACGAATCGTAGAGAGTAAATCCTGCTGTATCTGTTGAATCAAGACCGGTTTTATTTAAAGTAATCGAACCTGTCTCCTCTTCCGGAGTATTAACTGCATTGAGAGTATATACCAGACTTTCTCCGGGTCCTGCACCTATTTCATATGGACCAGCAGGAGTAACGGTCAATGTATAACTGAAGATGTTGCCTGCATCAGGTGTTTCTGTCAATGTATATATACCCTGTTCAAGATTTGACCAGACAGCATTAGGACTTGCAACGCTGACTGTACGCGACTGGCTGTAGCTATTCGGTCCCGTAAGAGTAAATATGACCTCATCCGTTTCCAGAAGTCCGCTCTTTGTAAGGCTTATCTCGCCTAATTC
>CAZODG010000019.1:7353-11004 GCA_964578525.1 uncultured Actinomycetota bacterium | reverse complement strand
TGACCTCATCCGTTTCCAGAAGTCCGCTCTTTGTAAGGCTTATCTCGCCTAATTCCTTCTCATTTACCCTGCTGAAGCCGTAAACCTGCTTATCGGCATTAACAACTATTCCGGTGATGTCTGCTATCGAAGTGTACCCTGCCGGAGTCGTTGTCTCAACGATCTTGTATGTATCCCATTCAAGATCCGTCCAGGAAACCGATCCGTTTCCTGTTACTGTCTTTTCTGAACCTACGGGATTATTTGACGAATCGTAGAGAGTAAATCCTGCCGTATCAGTCGAGTCAAGTCCTGATTTATTTAATGTAATCTCTCCGGGTATCCTTGGATCTGCTATTTCTATAAGTAGTGATTTTGTCGGATTTTCTTTATCCAGAGTAAAGTTTGCATCCGGTGCCAGTGAATATCCTTTGGGAGCAACTGTTTCTCTTACTATATAGTTTCCGAATTCAAGATCTTCCCATTTATGATACCCATTAGAACCGGGATCAAGTATAACTGTACTAATAAGTAAACCGTCTTTCCATAACTGGAAAGTTGATCCTTCCAGTTTCTCGCCGCTTGTCTTGTCTGTTTTCTGAATTTCAATCCAGCCCAACTCTGGTGTATTAACCACACCAATCGTATATGTCAGCTTCTCCCCGGTTCCTGTTCCAATCTTATATGGACCTGCGGGAGTAATAGCTGCCGTGTAATAGTAGATATTTGTTGGATCAGGTGTTTCTGTCAATGTATATGTACCCTGTTCAAGGTCTGGCCAGAGGGCATTTGGACTTGCAGCACTAACTGTACGCGACTGGCTGTAGCTATTCGGTCCCGTAAGAGTAAATGTGACCTCATCCGTTTCCAGAAGTCCGCTCTTTGTAAGGCTTATCTCGCCTAATTCTTTCTCGTTTACCCTGCTGTAGCTGAAAATCTGCTCGTCCGGACCAACAACTATGCCGGTAATATCAGCTATAGGTGTATAACCTGCGGGAGTTATAGTTTCAACTATCTTATATGTATCCCATTCAAGATCTGTCCAGGACACTGATCCATTTCCGGTAACTGTTTTTTCTGAACCTACAGGATTATTTGACGAATCGTAGAGAGTAAATCCTGCCGTATCAGTCGAATCCAGTCCTGATTTATTTAAGGTAATCTCTCCGGGTATCCTTGTATTTTCTCTATCGAATGTCACTGTCTGACCCTGAGAAGTGATGCTGATTCCGGTAATATCGGCTATAGGGCTGTATCCCTTTGGAGTATGGGTTTCTCTGATATAATAGCCTGTTCCGGATGGAACACTTGACCAGGTAACTGTTCCGTTACCTGTGAGCTGCTTTTCGCTTCCAAAGGCTGATCCATCGGAGAAATAAAGAGTAAATCCTGCATAATCTCCGGCAACAAGACTGCCGAGACCGCTTTTTGTAAGTTTTACCGTTCCGTATATCTTAACATTTGTCCTGTTGAAACTGTAAACCTGCTCGTCCGGACCAACAACTATTCCTGTAATATCCGCGATCGGAGCATAACCTGCAGGAGTTGTGGTTTCAACTATCTTATATGTATCCCAGTCAAGGTCCGTCCATGATACTGAACCGTTTCCTGTGACTGTCTGCTCGGAACCTACAGGATTATTTGACGAATCATAAAGAGTAAATCCGGCTATATCAGCCGAGCCAAGACCGTTCTTATTTAAAGTTATACTGCCAGGTTTTTTAATGTTCTCTCTTGAAAAACTATATATTTGCTGAGTTGACCCAACTACAATACCTGTAATGTCTGCTATCGGATCGTAGCCATCAGGAGTTGTCGTTTCCACGATCTTGTATGTATCCCATGGAAGACTTGTCCATGATACCGAACCGTTTCCTGTTACTGTCCTTTCGGAACCAACCTGAGCTCCGCTTGAATTATATAATGTAAATCCTGCAGTATCGGTAGATTCAAGACCTGTTTTATTTAAGGTGATACTGCCAGGTTTTTTAACGTTTTCTCTGCTGAAGCTGTAAACTTGCTCGTCCGAACCAACCACTATGCCGGTAATATCTGCAATAGGAGTGTAACCGGATGGTGTGGTGGTCTCTACGATCTTATATGTATCCCAGTCAAGACCCGTCCATGATACGGAACCGTTTCCTGTTACTGTCTGCTCGGAACCTACTGCAGTACCACTCGAATCATAGAGTGTAAATCCTGCAGTTGCTCCGGAATCAAGACCTGATTTGTTAAGTGTTATGATTCCTTTGCACTTCACATTTTCTCTCTGGAATTGTACAGATTCATCCTGGTAGGTAATATTTATCCCGGTAATATCTGCAATGGGATCATAACCTTCCGGAGCATGTGTTTCTTTTATATAGTATCCTGATCCATATGGCACCTTTTCCCATACAACAAATCCATCGCCTGTGATTTTCTGTTCGCCACCAAAGGCAGTGCCGTCAGAGAAGTAAAGAGTAAATCCTGCATAATCTCCCGGAGCGAGATCAGAAAGTCCACTTTTTTTAATTTTTACTTTTCCCCATATCTTTACGTTTTCTCTGCTGAAGCTGTATACCTGCTTAGTTGAACCAACCACTATACCGGTAATATCTGATATTTGAGTATAACCAGTGGGTGTGGTGGTTTCTACTATCTTGTATGTGTCCCAGTCAAGATCACTCCAGGATACTGCACCGTTTCCTGTGACTGTTTTCTCGGAACCTACTGCACTACCATTTGATTTGTAGAGTGTAAATCCTGCAGTAACTCCTGCGTCAAGTCCGGATTTGTTTAAGGTTATTTCTCCCTTGTTCTTTTCATTAGTTGCACATACTTCATATGTTATATCTTTTGATGTGTCTACTTTTATATCAGCCATCTTTTTATATCCGTTCGGGACATGAGTCTCTTTGATCCAGTAAGTTCCATAGGCACTGAGATTCCAGACTAAATATCCATTACCATAAAGTTTTTGCTCGGAACCTATAGCGCCGCCTCTATCATTATAAAGAGTGAATCCTGCATACTCGCCAGACGGAAGTCCCGTACCTGGAAAACCGCTCTTGATGAGTTTTATCGATGGATGACAATCGGTAAATCCAAGCACTTCCAGTATGACTTCATCGGTACTCATTATTTGAATAAGGTAATTTGTGCCCGGATAATCTACCGTATATCCGTCATAAGTAAATTTTCCATTCTCGTCAGCGGTAATATTTATGTCTTCGACAAATGTCCCATCGGCTCTGAGGATTCTTATGATCAATTCCTGAAATGGTTTATAACCGCTTCCTGTTATAGTAACCTGCTCACCAAATCGATAATCATCCTTATCGGTTGAAGATTTCCTTAAGATACTATTTTCATATAACGGACTATCCTCGACTACTGTGAAATCAAGATTTTCAATATCTGCAAATTCAGGATCGACCGATATGTCGTTTGCTCCCGCTTCCGTTCCCTGGTAATCCGTTTCATTTCCAAAAACATCATTGTAGTCAACGACCACATCACTGCTTGAGTCATCTACTGTGATTCCCTCTATATTGAACGCTACTACATTATTAGTGATATTTACGTTATCTGCAGATATGACTATCCCGGCATCATTGTTCACTATTATATTGTTTGTGATATTCATTGTCTCTTTTTACAAAAAAAGCAGTTTCTGCAAGATTATTTTCC
>CAZODG010000019.1:0-7343 GCA_964578525.1 uncultured Actinomycetota bacterium | reverse complement strand
ATCAATTGCGGTGCCATTACCGGAAAATGTATTGTCCACTATATTGATATTTGTCACTTCACCATTATCGATATTAATGGCACTTCCAAGATAATTTACGAATGTAAAGTTATAAAAACTCAGGTAACTAATAGAAGAACTGAAGTAAAAAGCGTTATCCAGTGTTGACTGGCCATCGAATATGACATTGTCATATGCAATAAAATTAATCGGAGCCTCTTCGGTTCCGGTTTCTACATTATTAAGATCAACGCTTGTTGTATATGTTCCGGGTAAGAAATATAGAACGTCGCCGTTAGCCGTATAAGAAAGAATGGTGCTGATACTTGCTGGATTATCGATTGTACCTATTCCATCCTCGCCTGCATCTGCAGATATATAGTATTCGCTGGAAACAGCATTATATTCAGATACTAAAATCTCCGTATCTTCTGCCGGCGCCTCTTCTTCGGTTGTGTCAACTGATCCAGCAGACTCTTCTGTAACTTCTTCAGTTGCTTCCACTGCTGCTTCTTCTTCCAGTGTTTCAGTAACTGTCAATTCCTCTGCAGCATTTTCTTTTACTAATATTTCAGTACCGGTTAATTCTGCAGTTGATGTTTCTTCTTCGGTTATTTCTGCGTTCTCTTCTGTGGTTGTCTCCGTACCGGTTTCTGTGGTTTCGGTTTGCTCTTCTTCAGTGTTTTCGGCTATTTGTGCCTCATAGGCTTCAAGCTCAGCTTTTGTCCTATCCACTTCAGCCTGGAAATATTTAAGAGTTTCATTATTTTCATATAGAATTTTATCGGCGCTTAAAAGATTTGCACTTGCCTCATCAGCTGCAGATTTGGCACTTTCGTATTCGGCTTTTGCTTTATCCAGTTCGCTCTGCAAGGTTGCCAAATTGGAATTGGCAGCTTCGTATTCAGCAGTTACCGAAGCCAACTCAGCTCCGGCGTTATCAGCTGCACTTTTAGCAGAATTGATTTCTTCCTCTGTTCCGGTTTCTGTTATGCTCGCATAAAGCAAATTTGCTTCTTCTGCAGCTGCCTGAGCAAAAGTCAATCTTTCCCTAAGTGTCTCCACCTTAGGTGAAGCACCTGCATAGTTTTCATTTACTGCAGTTAGTTTTTGTTCAGCCGTTACAAGATTTGCTCTTGCTTCAGCCTCTACCAGCTTTACAGATTCCAGGTTACTCTGGGCTGCAGTGACTTCTTCCTGCGCAGTTCCAAGTGATATCAGTGCTTTTTCATATTCTTCCTTTAAATCTGTATCCGAATTTCCGAAGATTATCCCTGTAGGAATAATCAGCAGTACCAGTAATGACAGTGCAACAATAAATATTACTGTCTTACTGAATTTACTTTTAATATAATCCATTTTCTTACCCCTTAGTAAATAATTTTATTAATCCCTTATAAAAAAATAAAACCGACTATTTATATTTAGTCGGTTTCGCTATTAGCTCCCCTTTCCTCTAGCGTCCAAATTGGAGGAAAGTTTCTAAGCTGCTAAATTTATTACTCTTATATTTTATTTTTCTAAAACAACTGTTTTATAATGATAATACATTTTTAACGTATATGTCAACATTTTTTTTACTGTTGAATTTGAACCAATATTAGGAAATACAATATATATACATCAGGCTTTACTAAAAAAGATTATAAAAAAAGAAAGGGGGGTAAGTTATCAAAGCTATTGGACGCCTGAATTAACCTACCCCTTCGGATTATTTTACCACAATCGGTTTCTAATTCAATCAGTAAATTACATATTTTTAATAAATTTATTAGAATAATATAAGAAATCCTTAACTGCAGCGGAATTTTTAATACAAATCAGTCTTTTTCTTTCTTAGATATTATAACTGAACCATCTGCTGTAGATTTCATCGTAGGTGCCGTCCTGCTTGATTTCTTCTATGATGCTGTTGATTTCTTCCTTCAGGGCGCTTCCCTCTTTTAAAACAATACCAAATTCTTTATTGGATTTTATTGTTTTCAGCACAATGTAAATTCCTTCATTTTCAGTCATCAGATTGGCTCCTATGGGAAGTGACATCAAAATTCCGCTTATATTTTCATTTCTGAGATCATCGAACATGGCCGCCACATCATCGTAACCTTCGATCCTGTAATCAAGCAAATATTCTTCACCCAGATAACTTTCTTCACTATTGAGCACTCCGATTTCTCTTCCTTCCAGATCTGCTTCGGTCTTCAGATCGATCCCGCTTAAAACGATAATCATATATTCCATTACAAAATATGGGTCGGAAAAATCAATTAAACTTTCTTTTTCTCCTAATATTGGAACTGCCGAAATTATCATATCCAGATCCATGTCTTCAGGAAATACATAGGTGTTATCCCATTTAATTGATACTATTTCTATCTCTCTGTTCATTCTTTTAGCTATCTCTTTTATTATATCTATATCGAAACCAACGATACTACCATCCTTCTTAGATTCAAAAGGCGGGTACGTTGCATCGGAGCCCACTATAAGAGTTCCTTTATCGGAATCGGTATTTTCGGTATTATCGGTAGCCCTGCAATTTACCGTTGAGAACAGTAAGAAAATCATCACCGTACATAAAAATATATTTAATAAAAAAAATTTTTTATTATTTCTTTTAAAGCATAAAAACATTTTTAAATCCTTTGATTTATTTATTACTTTTTCAAGTAATTAAGATTCTATTGGAAATATAAGATAATACAAGGATTTATTAATTTGTATTATTGATAAATTTTATATTTATATAAATCTTTAAGCTATTATTCTAAAATATAAAAGTCTTGAAGCTTTACATCGGCCAGTTAAAATTAAGTATTAAGTCATACCTCTATCGGATATCTTCCGTGCTCCCTGGCATACTTATACATAGCAATAACATTTTCCGGGGGTATATCCGGTTGTATATTATGTGTCGGCGCAAATATGTATCCCCCGTCAGCTGCCATGATCCCTATCACTTCTTTTATATCCTCTTCAATATTTTTAACAGATCTCCCGCGTAATATCTGCGGCATATCGATGCCGCCATGAAAACACAGGTATTTGCCAAATTCATTTTTAATCTCTTTTAAATTCATATCCGCCGCATGTGGTTGAATAGGATCAAGGATGTCTATTCCTGTATCAATAAAATCCGGAATAAAAGCTTTTACCGAACCGCAGCTGTGAAGCAATATTTTTGCCCTTGTTCTACTTCTTATAAAATCATTCAACCTCTGGTGAGCTTTTTTAAAAAATTTTTTATATATTGAAGGTGAAAACATTGGTCCATTCTGCATACCGTAATCATCAGAAGTTTCAACAATCTGAATATATCGTCCAACTGCATCCAGGACCGAGCCATAAAAACCCATCAGGAGTTCAAGCTCTTTTTCCACCAGAGCAAAAACAAATTTTTCATTTGTAACCAGATCTACCATAAATTGTTCAAATCCTCTGAGCATGCAGCTTATCCCGTTGAATAGACTCATCGGGTCGGCCAATTTTATTGCATAATCCGTGTTTTCAAATAATTTTTGGGCTTCTTCCCGCAATCCTGCTACTCTTCCGGAATTACAGGGATCCGGCCAATTAAAATTTTTTAAATCTCCTATAGTTAAACCACTGAGGGGATGATGGATTATTTGAGAATAATCACCTGTATTCTTTCTGCGTATGCCCCATTCATTTTCAAAAATATCTTCTGACTCAGAATTAAATGACTCATATCCCTGCGGCTGTCCCATATGCACCGCACGGATATCAATATTTAAAAGTTCAAGTATCGCCTCATCAAAATTCTCAACAGTGCGCCATTCAGAGAAAGTCGCAGCATGATTTTTAATACTGAGATAATGAGTTAACTGCTTATATGCAATATCGGTCATCCCCGATGAATTGCCTCCCAGGTCCACCGGGATCCTATCCGGTTCTTTATGGTTTAATGTCTTGCAAACACGTTCCCTTGATGTCATTATTTCTTTATAATAGTCTTCTTTTAATTCCTGTGGATAATCTTCTTTTCAAATTCTTATTTTAATAAGAATTTATTTTATTACTTTCAATACTTTTAGAACCTTAAACTTAAAGTATATGGATCAGGGAAGCTGCATCCCGTTTATGAAATGATCATCGAAACCGGGATAAGAAACCAGTTCAAGATAATTGATTTTTTTTGCTATTCTTTCTACCTCGATTCTTTGCTTCTTTGAAATCAGAATCATCTTTGCTCCGACTCCTGCCGCATTTCCAACCTGTCTGATCTTTTTTAATGAGATACCCGGAAACATACCAACGTCTATGACATTTTTGGGGTCTATGTAAGAGCCAAAGGCACCCGCAATTATGGTTCCATCAATTTCTTTAACATTTATGCCTGAGTGCTCAAGCAGTATTTCGATACCTGCTCTTATTGCCCCCTTTGCCAGCTGGATTTCCACAATATCTTTCTGACTTATTGAAATATCTTTTTCCGCGCACGGTGTGACAAAACTGCTACCGTTTCCAGGAATACTCTTATCTCTTTTTTTATCTCTGCTGACTGACGGAGACAACACATAATTTAATTCTCCTTTACTGTCCCTGCAGATATTGCCGGAATCAGTTTTAAATTTACCCTTTTTATCTATCAGTCCCGTCTTCAATAATACAGCCACTGCGTCCAGAATCCCTGAACCGCAGATACCGGCCGGTGCTTTATCATCGATAGTCTGGATAGAAGGCAATCCTGTAGCAGGATCTATCATTACTCTTTCTATTGCACCGGGTGACGCTCTCATGCCATGTTTTATATGCGCTCCCTCAAATGCCGGTCCCGAAGCAGTGGAAACACTTGTGAGTTCTTCTCCGGCTTTAAGTACGACTTCAGTATTGGTCCCGATATCTATACCAAGATAGTTTCCTTTTCTTTTATAGATCCCTGCGGCAAGGATCATTGCCAGATGATCCGATCCTGCAAACCCCCCTATAGGTGGAAGTAAAAAGATATATCCGCCGGCTGTAATTTTAATACCGAGATCCCTGGCTTTGATATCCAGAGATTCTTTTATCGATGAGACAAACGGAGACACGCATAATTTGTTTACCGGTAATTTCAGGAACAAATGAAGCATCGCAGTATTGCCGACGATAGTCATTTCAGTTATTTCTTTGGTTGCCAGGTTGTTTTTTCTGCTGATCTCACCAGCCGCCTCATTTATCTTATCCACAACTATCTTCTGGATTTTCTTTGCATTATTTTTGCTCTTTAGGGCGAAGTTAAGCCGGTTCATCACATCTTCCCCATAGATTATTTGGGGATTAATGATGCCTTTACTGTCGATGGTCTCTCCAGTTATCAAATCGATCAAAAAAATTGCTATTTTTGTAGTTCCAAGGTCAATGGCCAGACCATAATTATTTGCAGTCCTGTCTCCGCCCTCGATTAAAATAATCTCATGATTCCTTACAGTAACCGTGATTTCATATAAATTTTTCTTGATAATAGAAGTTATTTCAGCCAGTACCTTTTGGTCGATTGAGTCAACTGCTGCATTATATTTCTCCTTAAGAGCATTTTTGATTCTATCGAAATCAGCCTGTGTATCTCCGGGTCCGGTCCTTTTTAGTTTTATAAAATATTTTTTACAAACAGGGTCCGGTTTGATTAATTCTTCCTCTCCTGTAATCTGCAGTTTCTGCTCCTCGCTCAACGAGGAAGAAGGTATATATATCGTAAGATTCCTATCGAAAATCTGCTGGCAGGCCAGCCTGACCCCACCGCTGATTTCAATGTGGGTCAATATCTCCAATTCCTTATTGTTTACATGGCTTTTTTTTCCATCCAGTACAATTATCCGGCATTTGCCGCATGTTCCTTTTCCGGCACATACCGATTTTATTTCGATTCCTGCATCTATAATCGATTTAAGACCGTTTGCGGGTTCGTTCAGAAGAATCCTTTTACCAATAGGCTGTATATCTATTTTTATTTTTTTATCTGACATATTGTCTTCTCCTCTCTATCCTCTGCATGTTTCGAATTCTGTTAAATATATTTCTCATTCACAATTTCCCCTAAAACAATATCTATATTATATTAATTTTTATAATGTTTAGAAAGGTTTCTATATCGGTTTTCAAACAAAAGATTTTATTTCCTACTGGTTATGTGTTAAAATAAAAAATATATGCTATTAATATTAAATATTAATACCTTATTTGTTCGTACTGAAATAGATGGCTGAAATATTTAAATATTGACAAGTAATATAAGTTTTTAAGTTAATTTGATTTTTACATAAAAATAGTATAAAGTATTTCACGTTTTGAGTTTGGCAGATATTATAAATTAAAAAATTTTTAACAAAGGTTGGTGACAAAAAATGGCAAAGAATATTGATAGTAAGAAAAAATCAGAGGAAATAGGAATAAACGGGCTCAACAGTATAAGCAACCTGGAAGCTGAGATAATGAAAATTATCTGGGAAAAAGGTAAAGTAACAGTAAGAGAAGTGCATGAGACTATGTTAAGAAAGGAAATCGAGAGTAAGGAACAGGGATTTATCCCTTATACGACTGTTATGTCGACAATGACCACTCTTGCAGAAAAAAGACTTCTCAAACAGGATAAAACTGCTAAAACCTATATATATTCCGCAGCAGTCAATAAAAAAGAGCTTTCGAAAAGTATAATAAAATCCGTTTCAGATAAATTGCTTGAAGAAAGTACCAGCGGTATGGTCTCGAGATTCCTGTCAGACAGTAAAAATATCTCAAAAGACGGAATAGAAAAACTATTGAAAGAAATAGACAAATTTTAAACATTTGTCTATCCGATTAAATTCACCGGATGTCTTGCAGGTATTCAAAAATACAAGCGGTCAGGCAATACTGAAAGTCCGGGAAACTTTTATCTTATTTAATCGTAAATTACTTTAGATACAATGTCTGGTTCATTTATATAACCCGGAATACAAATAGCACTGAATTCTATATAATTTTTATCGATTGATATGTTTTTCTTAGAGATTTTGACAAGTTATATTCTACCAATTATTTACAGCAGTCTCGTAAGTCTGATTTTAGTTCTGCTGGTCTTATTCATTTTCAGGATAAAGGATTCGAATATAAGGATTTTATTTTTTTTCTGCCCCTTATAAAACCTTTTATAATCATTACTGAAAAAATCGATGTCTATACTCAATATTTTAAATCAAAGGCTGGTATTGGAGGATTTAGATTACCTGATCCTAGTAATATTATTAAAATAATTAAGAATTTTGAAAGAGGTCCGTCGATTCTTTCCGATATGAATTATTTTATCCTCTTGATGATAATAATCGGTATAACAACTATACTGATCATCAGATGGACAATTCTGT
>CAZODG010000018.1:13578-16484 GCA_964578525.1 uncultured Actinomycetota bacterium | reverse complement strand
AAATGATTGCATCTTAAAGTTAATTTAAAATGTTTTAAACTTTTAAAATTTATAAAGTTTTTCCAATGGGAGATATAATGGAAAACGAACCAGTCAAAAAGAGCCAGTCCAGGATCTGCATAATAAGTTACGATGTTATTGGTAAAAATATGGCCGGACCCGGCATAAGATTTTATGAATTTGCTAAAATTTTATCGAATCATGTTGATGTAACTTTGCTTACTCCCAATAAAGTGGATATTGATACTGAAGGCTTCAAAACAAGGCAATATAAAATGAATAATTATAAAAGTCTTCAAAAGAGTATCGAGAATTCGAATATGATTTTGATTCAGGGTCATATCCTTTATTATTTTCCATTCTTAAAAAATTACAAAGGCAGGATTATTGTCGATCTTTATAATCCTTTCAATCTGGAAAGTCTCGAGATGTTTAAAGACAGGGATCTGGCTGAAAGAATAAGGATTGATGGAAATAATTTAAATATATTGAAATTCCAGCTTACTATCGGTGATTATTTTATCTGCGCAAGCGAAAAACAAAGAGACTACTGGATAGGAATGTTAAATGCTATGGGAAGAATAAATCCATACAATTATGATTCCGATAGTACTTTAAGGACCCTGATAGATATCGTGCCTTCAGGCATACCTACAAATCCTCCGCTCAGGTCAAATCAATCCATTAGAGATGTAATGCCAAATATCAAACAGGAAGACAGGATTATTTTGTGGGGAGGAGGAATATGGAACTGGCTTGACCCGGTTACGGCTATAAAGGCATTATGGGAAATCACAAGGGGCAGGAAGGATATTAAATTAGTATTCATGGGGATAAAACATCCGGATCCCAAGCTTCCGGAGATGAAAAAATGCATAGAAGCAATCAAGCTGGCAAGAGAACTGGATTTATACGATAAAGATGTCTTTTTCAATGAATGGGCACCCTATGATCTCAGGCAGACTTTCCTGCTTGATTCGGATGCGGGACTATCGATTCATCATGAGAGAATTGAGACGGAGTTCTCTTACAGGACAAGGGTTATGGATTATATCTGGGCAAGACTTCCGATTATAACTACCCAAGGGGATTCCATAGCTAAAATGGTAAAAATCGAAAATATAGGCGAAGTGGTGAAATACGAGAACACCCATGAACTTGCAAGAGTCATGGAAAGCATAGTTATCAATAAGAGTTTAAGGGAAATCTATAGAAAGAATTTAAATAAAATTGCCCCGAGATTTTATTGGGAGAATGTGACCAGACCGCTTATTAAATATTGTATTGAACCTTATTATGCTTTTGATAAAAAAAAGATTATCGAACTAATAGATTTACAGAATAGTAAAATCTCAAAAATCATAAAAAACAATTTCGAGGGTTGCGGAAATGTCTTGAAAATAACCTCGAATAAATACAGGGATGAGGAGTTAATCAACAAAAATGATGTGGGTAAGATATTCAATCTGGAAGTTGATGTAGATTTTGCGGTCCCTGAAGACGAAGACAGCCGATTGGATGAAGTTGGAATTTTAAAATCCAAAATGATCCAGAGAACCAAATTTGACGGTATTATTGTAAATAATGCTTTCTCTAAAATCACTCCAAAATTTTTCTATGACCTTACCAATGTGCTCGAATCAAAGTTGAAAAGAGAAGGGCTGCTTTTTTTCTCTATTCCTGAAAAAAGAGGGCTTTACAAGATGTTAGGCGAGGGAAAGAAAGTAGATAAAACCAGTGCCAGAATAGATGATTTTACAATTGAATTTATATTGAAAAATGCAGGATTCGAAATCATAGATAAAGGGATATGGAATAAAATCGAGTTCGAGAAGGAAGGAAGCCTGGAAAGTGAGATTGGAGAAATATATGGCAAGAATGAGTTATTCGAGCTTTTTGAAATAAAATTAAACAGGGACAATTTTAAGGATCTAAAACTTTTGAGCCGCTTTGACATGTTAGAATCAGATAGGCTGACTGAAGATAAAACCATAAGAGGGAAATTACGAAAATATATGTATCTTCTTACAAGTATGTATTTCGAAAACCTGAGAAAGAGTTATAACGAGTCAGTAAAAGCAATTAATAATAATATCCAGGTCCAAATAAGTAACGAGATCAATGAGTTGAATCGCAAAAACAGGGAGAGGCTGCTGCTGATCTATTTTAATATATTCAAGACTCTTTATACTGAAATAAAAAGTCTTGGTTATGATATAAGCAGTTTAAGGGAAGTTTTAAGTGAATTTAAACCTAAAACCAGATCTGGGCTGAATATAGACATCGATCAAAAACTGGAAGTGCTGCTTAGAGATTTTGAAAATATTGATAGGGTGATGGGTCTTACCGTATCCAATAAATATTATCTTGGAAAGAAATCATAGGTTTTAAATAACAGGTCCGTCTTGAAGAGCAGTAAGATTATGATTAAGGGGAGAAATAAAATGAGTTTAACAAGTTCCATATTGCTTATTTTGTTAAGTATTTCTATAGCGGTCGGGGGTCAATTATTATTAAAGGTCGGCATAAACCGTATAGGTATAGTAAATTTTGGAAGTCTGAGTGCCCTTAAACTGTTTTTTTCCGGGGTCATAAAAAGTCCCATGATAATAACTGGCTTATTTTTATATGTTGTTTCGGCTGCGATCTGGCTCATTGTATTATCTGTTGCCGATCTTAGTTTTGCCTACCCATTTCTTGGTTTTACTTATGTAATGGTCCTTGTCCTTTCGAAATTTATATTAAAAGAAGATGTGAATCCTATTCGGTGGATAGGTACGGGCATAATAACTATAGGGGTGATCGTACTTTCAAGAGGGTGATATTTCAGTTTAAGGTAAGGTGAGATTTTAATTGGCGCAAGATGATGATCCCTTCATATCAATTATCACTGTCAATTTCAATGG
>CAZODG010000018.1:0-13478 GCA_964578525.1 uncultured Actinomycetota bacterium | reverse complement strand
AATTGGCGCAAGATGATGATCCCTTCATATCAATTATCACTGTCAATTTCAATGGCAAGATATATTTGAAAAATCTTTTTGACTCGATACTCAGGATTGGTTATCCATCTGAAAAAATCCAGATAATAATGGTCGATAATAATTCTGCTGATGGATCCGTAGAATTTGTGAGAGAAGAATTTCCGCAGGTAGAGATAATCGCTCTTGGTAAAAATAAAGGTTATTCCGGCGGAAATAATGAAGGATTTAAACATTCTAAGGGTAAATATATAGTTCTGATAAATAATGACTGTGTGGTCAAAAAGGACTGGCTGCGCGAGATGCTGTCTATTTTCAGGCAAGCTGCCGATAATTCCGGAATAGGTGCCGTAGGCTCTAAAGTAGTTTTTTACTATCCATATCTGCCTCTTCAGTTGATTGCTGCCAGCAAGAATCAAAAAGAAGTAAAGGGTTATAATGAAGTCAGAAGGCTGGGTATTAAAATATCTGACCTGATAGTCACCAGTTCCGGCAGCGACAGCTGGGTCCAGGATATCATAAATAAAAGCATAAAGTATCCGGATGGTTTTTACCCGGAGGAATCTGACAGTGAAGGAACGCTCTACCGGTGGTCGAAGGGCAATGCTGTTCTGGCGGTACCCATCGAGGAACTTACGAGAAGTATTGAATTACAATTTAAAGCATCATCATATATTTCACCAAATAATTTAAGGATAGTAATAGGCGAAGAGATTTTAGAAGATATCAGGCTATCGGGGAAACCCAGAACGGTTAAGATAAAGATTCCAAAAAGATTCTTCATCTACAGAAAAGATATTATCAATAGCTGCGGGATCAAGCTAAACAAATCTTTTTACAGCAGAGATAGAGGTTTTGAAAGCTTTGACGAAGGACAATACAACAGGGTGGAGGAGATCTTCGGACTTTCCGGAAGCAGCGTTATGATAGATAGGAGAATGCTTGAAGATATAGGCTGTTTTGATGAAAGATTCTTTACCTATTATGAGGATATTGATCTGTTCTGGAGATCGAGACTGGCAGGGTGGAAAAATTTCTTTACTCCCAAATCCGTAGTAAGACATTTCCACTGCGGCACAAGTAAAGAATGGTCCTATGATTTCACTTATTATGTGCTTAGAAACAGGCTGCTTATGATTTTTAAATGCGGCTGGCCCCTTTTATTTATCAGGAGTTACCTGGCATTTGTTTTTTCAGGAATTATCAGTATCCTGTATTATCTGGCTGGTTTACTTAAGGGCGCAAAACAGAGGAGGATCGATATTCCTATAAGGATCAGAATTTTTTTTGAACTTTTTTATATGCTGCCCTGGAATTTAATAAAAAGAATTAAAATAAGGAATGGCAGCAGGGTACAGGATAGGATTATTAAAAGCTGGATGAGAAGTTTTTAGCAGGTAAAGCATGAAGAGAATTGCCATTTATGATAGGTATTTATCGACAGCCGGGGGCGGAGAGCGATACAGTTGTAAGATTGCGGAGATCTTATCCGGACAAAAAGACTTTGAAGTAGATCTTATCACAGACATATTTGTTGATTTGAAAGAAGTTTCCAAAAGACTTAATCTCGGTCTAACCGGAGTAAATTTAAAAATTTTCCCTTTTGTATCTGAAGATTATGCGGCAAGGATCACGCGAAAATATGATCTTTTTATAAATGCCACTTATCTAAGTTCACTTCCCGCATATGGTCATAAAAATATATATTTATGTTATTTTCCCACTCCTTTTGATATAGATTTTACTCTTCTCCACAAGTTCTTGCTGGCCTTCTTCAGACAGCCTGCCAGATGGCTCTTCAGGCTTGCAGACAGGTTAGAGGATGGATTTGGTGAAATAGAAATAGAAGAGGGGCTGTACGATCCCAAGAGATTCCTGCTTAGAAGAGGAAGCTGGAGCAGCGGGAAAGTGATACTGTCTGTAAAAAAATATTCCAGGCGTATAAGATTTGGTTTAAAAAATCCTGCAGCAAGTGCCATAAATTTAATGAATGTAAAGATCGAAATATTTGAAGGAGAAACAGAGAACAAGAAATCTCTGCACGATATAACAATCGAGTTAAAGAAAGGGATCAAGAAATCCGTGGAGATCCCTATTGATCTTAAGGAGCGGCCGGTCAGAGTGTTAATCTCATCCGATACTTTTGTCCCTTCAGAGGACGACAGCAGTTCAAAAGATTCGAGAAAACTCGGTGTAGTTGTCTACAATCAGGGAAAGATAAATTTTTTCAAAAAAGCTGTTTTGAAAATTTTAGGATATATCCCTTTATTTCTAATAACTTATCCTAAAGATCTCACATTTCTGGAAACCTATGACAGGATAGTCACAATCTCTGAGTATTCAAGAAAGTGGATAAAAAAATTATGGGGGAAAGAAAGTACTATTTTATTTCCGCCTGTCGATACAGATAGTTTCAGGTCAGGGAACAAGGAGAAAATCATTTTAAGCGTGGGCAGGTTTTTTCCGGAACATCATAACAAGAAGCAGCTGGAGCTGGCAGGGGTATTCAGGAAACTATTTGACCGGCACCCTGCCGAGATGAATGATTATGCTTTATATCTTGCAGGAGGCGTCGGAAAAAGAACCGATCACCTGGAATATGTGGAAAAAGTAAAAGCCGCAGGTAAAAATTATCCAATAAAAGTGATAACGAATATAGGATGGAAAGAGTTAGTGGGGATTTTTGCCAGGTCGTATATTTTCTGGCATGCTTCGGGATTGGGCGAAGATGAAAAGATCCACCCTGAGAAATTCGAACATTTCGGAATAACCACGGTAGAAGCAATGGCTGCCGGATGTGTTCCTGTAGTCATAAATAAAGGGGGACAGAAGGAAATCATAAGAAAAGGATATGACGGATTCCTTTTTGACAGCCTGGAAGAGCTTAAAGATATTACTATAAAAATAATAAGTGGAAAAATAAACACGGATGAAATCAGAAAAAATGCGGTTGAAAGTTGCAAAAGATTTTCAGGCGCCAATTTTAAAAGGGATTTGATTTCCATAGTCAACGAAATTATAAAATGCAGGTAGTTTTAGGAGAGCAGGATTGGATATAAGCATCATAATCGTTAGTTACAATAGTCTCGATTTCATTAAGAAATGTATCAGCAGTATCGGAGAACATGTCGGGGATAGCAGTATAACCTTTGAAATACTTGTAGTGGATAATGACTCGGACGATGGGAGCGTGGAATACCTAGAGGACCAGGTCAGAAAAAATGACAATATTAATTTGATTATAAACAGGAAGAATCTGGGTTTTTCAAAAGCATCCAATATCGGAGCAATCGGTGCAAAGGGGGAGTACCTTCTGTTTCTAAATCCCGATGCCAGATTTTTAGGAGGAAACCTGGCGGATTTAATTGATTTCTATAATAAAAAAGAAAAAACCGGAAGGATTGGAATTATCGGAGTAAAAGCCTTAAATCCTGATGGCACCCTGCAGCTATCGGCCAGATCTTTCCCGACGCTCGCAAGGCAGTTTTACGAAAGTTACTTCTTATACAGAATATTCAAAAGAAGCCGCGTTTTTGGTTCTTACTTCCTGACCTGGTGGGATTATGCCAGAGAGATGAAAGTGGATTGGTTTTCCGGTTCATTTATGTTTATAAGAAAGGATCATTTCAGCAGGGTGAATATGTTTGATGAAGATTATTTTATGTATAGCGAAGACACAGATTTATGCCTGAGATTGCACAGAAAGGGCTTCGATAACTATTACTACCCCGGTTTTATAATAGAACACTCTGAAAGCGGTATTGCCTCAAAGGATATGGCTGTAAGGGAAGCCGGGATCTGGAAAAGCAGAAGATTATATTTTAAAAAAAATCACTCTACGGTCCACGCAATGCTTCTAAGCTTTCTTTATTTAGCCGGCATTATAAACAGGATATTGCTATTTGTAGTTTTGGCCGTGTTTAAACCACGCAGTATGAGTAAATTAAGATTGAAAGCTTATTTTAAAGTCTTTGGATTATATTTCGGAGATTCAAAAATATGAGTGTGAGCAATAAAAGAAAAGTTCTTTCAGACGTGAGCTTTATAACAACGGTTTATAATGAAGAAAAAAATATTATCGAATTTCTCAAAAGTTTGATGGATCAAACGGCAATGCCCTGTGAAATAATCATAATTGACGGGGGATCGAAGGATAATACATTTGAAAGTACATTAAATTTTTTTGAAGAAGAATCATCCCGGGAAAGAAATGACTTTAACATCATTTTATCGGATATTGATAAAAAGAAGCTAGGAAATGGCAGGCAAAATAGTAAATCAGCCATAATTGCAAGAATAATCAAAAAAAGCGGAGCTAACATTTCACAGGGAAGAAATACGGCCATAAAAAGTGCAGCGGGCAGGATCATTTGTGTAAGTGATGCCGGGTGCGTTTTAGACAGGCATTGGCTGGAAGAAATCACCGGGTCCTATAGCGATGCCTCCAGCGATGTCGTCGGAGGTTTGAATCTGCCGCTCTGCAGGAGTTTTCTGGAAAAATGTCTTGCTGTCTGCATTATGCCGCTTAAGGAAGAGATAAATAGAGAAAGCTATATGCCTTCATCCAGAAATATAAGTTTTAAAAAGAAAATTTGGATGGATGCAGGCGGCTATCCCGAAGATATGGATTATGGTGAAGATATGAAATTTGATTTTAATATAAAAGCTGCAGGCTACAGTATAAAATTCAATCCTGATGCAGTGGTTTACTGGAAAATGAGAGAAAATCCTGTTCAAATATCCAGACAATTCTTTAGATATGCAAAAGGCGATGCCAGGGGAAGAATGTATTTGCACCGTCACCTGGTAAGGGTTTTTTCCTTTTTGGTATTGCTAGCTATTTTGCTTTGCGCAATTTTTTTAAGTAAATGGATTTTCCTTATGCTGATCCCCCTCTTTATAGCTTATATCTATAAGCCATACTCAAGATTGGTAAAAGCGTTCAGTGGTAAAGGGAACTGCAATTTTAATATGACAGAAAAGGCATTATCTGCTTTTATAATACCTCTACTTCTTCTTCAAATCGATTTCTCAAAAATGTCCGGTTACGTATACAGTCTCCTGAAGAAATAAATCCTTTAAAAATATTATAGTTTAACAATATAAATTTTAATTATTTATTTATAAGTATTTTTAAAGAGTATTTGAGTATTTTTGAATTTGTTTTATAATATAATATCAAATATAAAATTTAATCATTTTATTATAGATATTTTTAATTAAATATGAGATAATAATAAAAAATAATTATTTAATATATTTTAAAAGACTAATAAAAGTTAAATAGTATTCTAATAAATTAGATATTTAAGGAGTGAAATATGACTTACGAAGATGACGTAAAAAGGATCGATACAAATGAGTTGAGAGTTAATCTCACAAAGTATCTGACTGAGAATTTAGGGGATACAATATTTATAACCAGATATAACAGGCTGGTAGCAGAACTCAGAGTTTACACCGAAGAAACCAGGAGAAAAACCGAACTCAGGATTGCAAAGAAAATGCTTGAATCAACTGAAAGAGAAAAGAACCAGAAAAAATAACAGGTTAACCACACATTTATTGTTAACAGGATAAAATAGCATATACTTTCTTCATAGTTATATTACTTAATGAAAGTATATGCTATTTTCTTTCAATACAGCCTCATATAAAGAGGCTGATGGTTAAATTTCCACTTACATATTTTTCTGTGCCCTCATTAAAATAAGCCGAATACATTATGAATAGATTTGCATTAAACGGAAAAAATATGCTAATATATAAAAATCTTAAGGATAATACTGTATTTAATTGTAAGGTTCATGAGTTTTAATAAAGAAAAGTGTAATTATACAAAGAAACAGATCAGTATGTTCGTATGGCTGAAAGATAATTCCTGCTGGCGAAGCTTATAATAGCCTGGCCAATGGGAATTTTTATTTCATTTAAATTCTTTCATTTTTCAATAATTTCTTATTAAGTAAAATCAATAAATAAAAATTCAAAAGAGTACTTCCGTTTAAGGTCAGGTAAAAAAAAGAGGGTCCTTTACGGAAGTATTTTTTTTATTCTATGTTAAAAGATAAAGGGAATTATTAATAAAATATAACACCGGATATAGATTCGGGGATTTAAAAAGGTTGGAAATATGTTTTGTCCGTCCAGGAAAGATTATATCAAAAGAGCAGAAAATTATAATTTGATACCCGTATACAAAGAATATATTGTCGATACGGAAACCCCTACTTCTATATTTATGAAGACAGTAGGTTTGGAGAAAAGGGGATTTTTACTGGAGAGCGCAGAAGGACTAAAAAACTTATCCAGATATTCTTTCATCGGTATTGGCTGCAGGAACCTGATAAAGTTTGATGAAGAAATCTTCTCTCTGGATGACGGGAACGGAGAAGTATATGAAGTAAAAACCAGAGATCCTCTTCTGGAACTGGAAAAAGTAATGAAAAAGTTTAAGCTTTATAAAAATCCGGAACTCAATCATTTTGTGGGGGGCGCCGTAGGATATCTTAGTTATGACCTTGTTAATTATTTTGACGGGGTCCCTCTTCCGGCCAGTAGATTATCGATACCTGAAATAATGCTCTATCTCACTGATCTTGTCGTGGTTTTCGATCATTTGCTTAATCGTATAAAAATAATTTCCACGGTAAAAATAGATGACAAAATTACTGCCGGGAAATCTTATGACAGATCAGTTGAGAATATCGAAGATTTAGAGAAGATAATCAGTCAAAAGAATGGAGATTATATTGGCACCAGTTTCGGCTCAGCAGCTATTGGTAGTTGTACCACAGATCTGATTTTAAATTCCAATTTCAAAAAGGATAGATTTCTTGAAGCTGTAGAACGGGCAAAAAAATATATTACTGAAGGAGATGCATTCCAGATAGTGTTGTCTCAGAGATTTTATACCGATAAATTTTCGGATCCTTTTAGTATTTACCGCGGGATCAGGACCATCAATCCGTCTCCATATATGTATTATTTTAATTTTGATACGTTTAAGATAATTGGTGCTTCCCCTGAGCCACTTGTCAAAATCAACGGTAGAAAAATTTTAACCTATCCTATTGCCGGAACAAGAAAAAGGGGACAGAACTCCAGAGAGGACAGGATTCTTACCACCGACTTGTTAAATGACAGAAAAGAAAAAGCCGAACATAATATGCTTGTGGACCTTTCCAGAAATGATCTGGGGAGGGTATGCCGTTATAATAGCGTAAAGGTTAAAAAGTATATGAATGTGGAGAAATATTCACATGTTATACACCTTGTCTCCCGCATAGAAGGAACCCTGAATAAGAATAGTTCGATATACGATGCATTAAAAAGCGTTTTTCCTGCGGGAACATTATCAGGTGCACCAAAAATAAGGGCAATGCAGATCATAAGCGAATTGGAACCTGACAGGCGGGGACCATACGGCGGAGCTGTTGGATATTTTGGATACGATGGCAATCTTGACAGCTGCATTACAATCAGGACCGCTATTATAAAAAATGGAACGGCATATATACAGGCAGGTGCCGGAATAGTGTATGATTCCGAACCTGAAAATGAATATAAAGAAACTTTAAATAAAGCAGCTGCGCTTTTTAAGGCCATAAAGTTGATAAAGTGAATTTAAGTATAAAAAAATAGATAAGATTTTTAAATAATGAGAAAGGGATTTATTAAATGAAAGATTTTCTGGAGAAAGTTTTAAACGGAAATGATCTTGATCAGGATGAAGCATACAGTTCAATGAAATTTATAATGGAAGGCAACGCAAATGACTGCCAGATTGCAGCTTTTCTTACCGCATTGAAAATTAAAGGGGAGACAGCCCAGGAAATAAGCGGTTTTTCAAGAGCTATGCTCGAGAAAGCCATAAAAGTCAAAAGCAGGCATAAAAATCTCGTAGATACATGCGGCACAGGAGGTGACGGTCTGTATACTTTCAACATATCCACAACCGCTGCATTCATAGCTGCCGGAGCAGGGGTGCCGATTGCAAAACACGGGAACAGAAGCGTATCAAGCAAAAGCGGAAGTGCCGATGTACTTGAAGAACTGGGTGTAAATATAGATCTCGAATGCGGTGAGGTTTCGGATTGTCTGGATAATGTGGGAATAGGATTTATTTTTGCCCCCAGAGCTCATACGGCTATGAAATATGTAGCCAGAGCCAGGAAGGATATGGGCGTAAGAACAGTCTTTAATATTCTGGGTCCCATTACCAATCCGGCGCAGGCAAGTGGACGGGTACTGGGAGTTTTTGATAAAAATCTTATAGAGGTCATGATAAATACTTTAAAAAACCTTGGAGTAGAGAGAGCATTTGTGGTCAGCGGCGAAAAAGGGCTTGATGAATTTTCGGTTTCAGGCAATAACTCTGTTGCGGAATTGAGAGACGGCAGGGTGACTCGATATAGTCTTGATCCGGAAGAGCTGGGCTTTAAAAAATCAAAAATTTCGGATCTTGCAGGCGGAGATAAGAAAGAAAATGCAAAAATTTTGATGAATATTCTTATCGGGAAGGAAAAGGGAGCAAAAATGGATTCTGCGGTAATGAATGCCGCAGCGGCGATAGTCTCGGGTAAAAAGGCAGAGTGCCTGAAAGAAGGCCTCGAAATAGCAAGAGCGTCGATCGAGAGCGGTAAAGCGCATGAGAAACTTATAAAACTCATAGAATTCTCGAACAGGAAATAAATATGAATTATCTTAAAGAAATTTTATTAGCTAAAAAAGAAGAGATAAAAAAAATAGAGGGGAATCCCAAATGGATGAAATCAAGAATACGCGGGGCAGTTAAAAGCAAAGGGAGTTTTTTAAGAAATATCAAGAAGGGGAAAATCAATATAATAGCCGAGATCAAAAAAGCATCTCCTTCAAGGGGGATCATTAACGGCCAGCTTGATGTCCAAAAGACGGCTCTTACTTATAATAAATTTAAAAGTTTTATTTCAGGGATCTCGGTTCTGACGGAACCTTTGTATTTCATGGGTAATACGAAGGATATAAGGAAAGTCAGAAGTAATACCGATCTTCCGGTACTGAGAAAAGATTTTATTTTCAGCGAAGTTCAGATTTATGAAAGTGCCGCTATGGGAGCGGATTGTATTTTACTTATCGCTTCACTTCTGGGAGGAAAGAAATTAAAGAGACTTTATGAACTTGCTGGAAATCTTGGACTGGATACGCTGGTCGAAGTTCATGATATAAAGGAAATGGACAAAGCGCTGGATGCCGGTGCGGAGTTTATAGGGATAAACAACCGCAATCTCGGGACTATGAGAATTGATGAAAAAACGATTTATGATTTTCTGGAGTACCGCAGTAATAAAGATTTTTCGGATAAAATTTTTGTCTGCGAGAGCGGCATCAAAGATGCAGGATACATAAAGGACCTTTTTTCGGAAGGCATAAATGTATTTCTTATTGGGGAATATTTTATGTCAGGTAATGATCTTGAGAGTACCCTGTGCGATATGGAGCTCAAGCTAAAAATAGAAAAACTGATATAAAATGAATCAGATAGGTTAGGTCTCGGAATGGTCTGGATAAAAATATGCGGGATAACAAATTTAGAGGATGCAACAGGAATATCCCGCCTGGGAGTAGATGCTATGGGGTTTGTGCTGTCTGCAAGTAGCCCCAGAAGAGTGGAACCTGATAAGGCGGAAAGGATAATCACGGCACTGCGGAGCGAGGGAATCAGAGTCCCGGCAGCGGGCGTATTCGTAAATGAGACGATAGAAAAGATTACCTGGTGCGTTAAATCACTGGGACTGGACTATATTCAGCTTTCCGGAGATGAAGAAGAGGATTATATAGAGGATTTAAGAAAAGGATCAGGAAAGGTAAAAATCATAAAAGCGATAAGGATCAAGGAGGATAATAATAATCAGAAAGATATAATGGATGAATTAGATGAAAAAATCGATAAATTAAAAGATTATGTGGATTTTATTCTTTTTGACAGTTACAGGAAGGGTGTTTACGGAGGGACCGGAGTACCGCTTGACTGGGAGATGTTAAAGAATTATTGTAGTAAAATCCCTGTTATATTATCGGGAGGACTTGACCCGGAAAACGTCAAAAGGGCAGTAGATGTAGTGGTACCGTTTGGCGTGGATGCATCTTCCGGGCTTGAAATCTATCCTGGAAAGAAGAATTTATATAAAGTTGCGAGATTCGTAAATATTTTAAGATAAATAATAAAGATATTAAATTCAGGTTTAAACAAAAATTAGATGTAAAAAGTTCTTAAGCAAGATATAAAAAGGTAAAAATAATCCAGGGAAGAATAATTTTGAAAAAATCAGTAAAAAGTTCACTAAAAAAGAAATGCCCAAACTCCCAAAAAGGATATTTTGGAGAATTCGGGGGCAGTTTCGTTCCGGAAATACTTGTCAGCGCTCTAAAGGAACTGGAAGAGAATTATTCCAAATATAAAGGGGACAGGAAATTTAAAGAAGAACTGGCGTATTATTTAAAAAACTATGCCGGAAGACCCACTCCCCTGTATTATGCTGAAAGACTTTCGAAGAAATTCGGGAAAGCAAAAATTTATTTAAAAAGAGAGGATCTGTGCCATCTTGGTGCCCATAAAATAAATAACACCATAGGGCAGACTCTTCTTGCACGAAAAATGGGGAAAAAATTCATAATCGCAGAGACCGGAGCTGGTCAGCACGGCGTAGCAACTGCTGCTGCAGCAGCGCTGTTTGATATGAAATGCAAGGTCTTTATGGGAAGCAAGGATATCGAGAGACAGTCTTCCAATGTACAGAGGATGAAATTGATGGGGGCAGAAGTAGTAGAAGTTTCATCCGGAAGCAGGACGTTAAAGGACGCAGTCAATGAAACTCTCCGATACTGGGTTTCAAGAGTGGATGATACCTATTACGTTCTGGGCTCCGTGGTAGGTCCCCATCCATATCCTACTATGGTAAGGGATTTCCAGACGATCATAGGTAAAGAGACAAAAAAACAGATAATGGATAGTGAAGGGAGGCTGCCCGATTATATTATCGCCTGTGTCGGGGGCGGCAGTAATTCTATAGGGATATTTTATCCATTTCTAAAATATGCGGACTCTGTCAAACTCATAGGGGTAGAAGCCGGAGGAAAGGGTATTAAAAGCAGAAAACACGGGGCAACGCTGGGTTTTGGTAAAAAGGGTATATTCCACGGCGCCTTCAGCTATGTATTGCAGGATGATTATGGTCAGATAGAAGAAGCTTACTCAATATCGGCAGGGCTTGATTACCCCGGAGTCGGACCTGAGCATTCATATTTGAAGGAAAAAGGACTGGTCAAATATGAATATATTGTTGACAGTGAGGCACTTAAAGCATTCAGGGTATTATCGGAATACGAGGGTATAATCCCCGCGTATGAAAGTTCCCATGCCCTTGCTTATGCAGCAAAGCTCGCGCCGACACTCGATAAAAACAAAGTCATTATCGTAAATCTATCCGGCCGCGGAGATAAAGACATCGAAAATAAGTAAAATTATTTAAAAATATCAAAAACCGGAGATAACAATCAGAAGTGTTTCCGATTTTAATTTATATAAAGGTGTGGGATTTACATTATGAGTAAAAATAAAAGCAGCATCATAGAAAAAGTGTTCGAAGATTTGAGAAAAAACAAAAGGAAAGCTTTTATCCCGTTTATAACCTGTGGTTTTCCAACCACAGATGATTATTTCAAATTATTTGAGACTCTGGATAAAAACGGTGCGGATATAATCGAAATAGGTATTCCATTTTCGGATCCGCTTGCCGATGGCCCGGTCATTCAGGCCACTTCAAAAATTGCTCTTGAAAACGGAGTAAATACCGATTTTGTTTTTAAATCAATAGCAAAAATAAGAAAAAGAAGTGACACTCCTATAGCCATTATGACCTATTTCAATACGATTTATCATTATGGTCTTGAGAAGTTCCTAAAAAATGCCGAAAGCGCCGGAGTAAATGGATTAATAATCCCTGATTTGCCGCTGGAGGAATTCACCTGCTATGAGAGTTATTTTGATAAAGTAAGTATCAACAACATCATGCTTGCTTCTCTTACTTCCGGTAAGGATAGATTAAAGGATATTGCAGAAAAAAGCAGGGGATTCATATACTGTATTTCGGTAAAAGGTGTTACAGGTGTCAGAAATAGTATAAATTCTGAAGTTATAGGTTTTTTAAAAAATTTAAGAAAAGTAACCTCCCTTCCACTTGCACTGGGCTTTGGACTTTCAAGCAGGGATCAAATCGGCCGCATAAAAGACTATTGTGATGGAATAATAATCGGAAGTAAAATTTTATCTCTTATACTTGAAGCCGATAACTTTAGCCAGGGTATCGGGAAGGTAAAAGATTTTACATTAAAAATAAATAATTTCTTAAAATCTTAATATTCGTTTATGATCGCTGAACGAGAAGGGGAAAATATGAAAAAGGTTATTGTATATTTTGAAAACTGTTATGGAAAAAAAAATTGAAATATGACTTTAATTTTGAGAAAAGAAGAACCTTCACTATTTATTCGCCTAATGGTGTTATGAAAACATCGCTTGCTAATACATTTAAAGACATTACAAGGGGGCAAGATTCAAAAGATTGTATATTCCCAGAATGTATCTCAAAAAGAACAGTGATTGATAAAAATGAAACTGAAATTAAAATATTTGAAGAAAAGTATCAGAAAAATCCTTTTATTTATTGGAAAAACAATTTATCTAGAGACACATCAATGCTTATTGCTGCCATTCCATTTGTACGCAATATTGCAGAATTTACTGGCTAAGATGAAATTTTCTTAAAAATGACATCTCTCCTGCATTACAAAGAAGAGACTAATTCAATAACAATAGAGAATTTAGAAGTGCTTTTTAAGTCAATTCTAAAAGATAAACAGAATTTAAGCTTACTTAATTCAAAAGAAAAAGTTATTAATAAAGTATTTGAAGTAGCTGATAGCATTCTAAAGGACAAAAGCGATAAATTAGATTTAGAAAAGAAAATTTGTTTATCTATTGCAATTAGATTAAAAGCTGAAATATTTATGGTTAAAAGCATAAACGACGATATATTTTGGAAAGGAATAACAAAAAATCAATTTGATATGCTTATTAAGGAATATAAAAAGAGGTTTTCATTAGAAATAACAAATATTCAGTTGCTAGAACAAGTAAATTTAATGACTCCTGAAAATATTCATATAAATAGTTTTATGTATGAACCAATACTTGATATATCAAATCACCATATTAAAAAATTGTATCAAGATATCAAAGGATTATAAATTAATGTTACTAATCAATTATTTATAGTTAGAGATTAAGAGTTTACCATTAGAGATGAAATCTATAAAATAAAAAATTTCAATAATTTTAACTGATTATTTTTTTAATACCAAATTCAAATTTAATACATAAAGATTTTCTCGATATTTTATGAAGTTTACCATAAACAAAA
>CAZODG010000017.1:0-17021 GCA_964578525.1 uncultured Actinomycetota bacterium | reverse complement strand
AATTTATCGCATTTATCATAAGTGGCAAGATCCATATCGTATAATGAATAATCGGATTTTCTTCCCACAATCTTAAAATGCTTGTTTTCAAATTTAATTCTTACTGTACCTGTAACAAAATCCTGGCTTTTATCCATAAATGCGCAAAGGCAATCCTTAAGCGGAGTAAACCATAATCCATAATAGACGAGCTCCGCAAATTTTTCTTCCAGACCATATTTGTAATGAACAAGTTCCCGGTCGAGTATCAGAGATTCCATCTGCCTATGGGATTCGATAAGTACTTCCGCTGCCGGCGATTCATAGATCTCCCTTGATTTTATACCGATCAGCCTGTTCTCTATCATATCGATTCTTCCAATTCCATAGGATCCTGCTATCTCATTTAGCGATTTTATGATTTCTACAGGAGAAATATTTTTATTATCCAGGGAAACCGGTATCCCGCTTTCGAATCCGATTTCGATATACTCGTTTTCTTTGTCTTTTTTATTTATTTTTGTCCATTTGTAAATATCATCAGGCGGTTCATTCCACGGATCTTCGAGTATTCCGCACTCTATGCTTCTCCCCCATAGATTTTCGTCTATGCTGTATGGACTACCTTTTGTTACGCTGACCTCTATATTACATTTTTTTGCATATTCAATCGCTTCTTCCCTTGATATGATCCATTCTCTCTGTGGTGCGATTATCTTAAGTTCAGGCGCAAGGCTTCTGATACCGACATCAAAACGTACCTGATCATTGCCTTTTGCAGTACAACCATGAGCAACTGCATTTGCTCCTTCTTTCCTTGCGACTTCCACCAATTTTTTTACAATAAGAGGCCTGGCAAGTGCAGTTGCCAGAGGATAATTCTTTTCATACTTTAGATTGGCCTTTATAGACGGAAAAATATAATCTTTTATAAATTCATCTTTTGCATCTACTATAACTGATTTTATCGCACCTATTTTAAGTGCCTTACTGTAAATTTCTTTTAAATCTTCCGGCTGACCGCAATCAACCAGTGCGGCAATTACATCCATGCCGTATTTTTCTTTTATCCATTTTATCGAAATAGAGGTATCGAGTCCGCCTGAATAGGCCAGTACTACTTTACCGCTCATTTGTTTGTTCCTTTCATATATTTATAAAATAATCAAAATTAATATTAAACAGTAGGAGCTAAAACTGTTTCTGCATCATTTCAAATATCTTTTCAGCATTTTTCTGGTTGTCTGCAATACATATTATAGTATCATCTCCCGCTACCGTACCAAGGATTTCTACAAAGTTCATGCCATCTATTATTGCTGCTGTTCCCTGCGCTTCTCCCGGGAAAGTCCTCAGTACGATTATATTTTCAGCTCTTTTAACCGATAAAACACTTTCTTTTAATTTTGTTTTAAATTTAACAGGATCAATAACCTTGCCTTCATGTGTTATGTTCTCAATGGAATAATATTCTTCTTCCCGGTAATTTCTGGTCTTTACAAGTCTCAACTCGCTGATATCTCTTGAAATTGTTGACTGTGTTACATCATAACCTCTTTTTTTAAGCTCGTTTAACAGATCTTCCTGGGAAGAGATCTTTTTACTGGTTATTATTTCTTTTATTGCTCTCAGTCTTTCGGTTCTTTTCATTTCAATATCTTACCTTTGAATTTTTTAATAAAAGCCATATTTTTATTTAATTTTTATATAAATAAACAAGCAGCCCCATCTGGGCATACATGCGATTTTCAGCCTGCTTTAATATGATTGAGTTTTTCCCCTCCAGGACTTCCGAAGATATTTCCTGATCTCTGTGAGCAGGCAGGCAGTGCATTACCTTTACTTCCTTTTTTGCACCTACGAGAAGACCGGAATTGACCTGATAGTTTTTAAGCTCCTTTAGCTTACTACTATCCATTTCATCGCCCATACTCAGCCATACATCCGTATAAACAACATCCGCATCCTTTACTGCTTCTGCAGGATCGTGAGTAATTTTTATTTTGATTCCATCTTTCCGGTTCGATGAATATTCAAGTATTTCCCCGGAAGGCGAATATTTTTCAGGACTTCCAACTGTAATACCGATTCCCAATTTTAAAAATCCTATAATCAGGCTGTTTGTTACATTGTTGCTGTCCCCTATATATGTAAATTTCAGATCCTTATTGAGCAATCCCAGTTCCTTTAAAGTCATCATATCGGCCAGTACCTGACATGGATGATACTTATCAGTAAGTCCATTTATTACGTGAATGTTGCCATATTTTGCAAAAATCTCTAAAGTCTCCTGTTTAAAGGTCCTTATAATAACACCATCGACATAAAGAGATAATATTTCTGCGGTGTCCCCATAGGTCTCTCCACGGCCTAACTGCAGACTTTTTGAATCCAGTATGAGCGCCTTCCCGCCAAGTTTATTTATACCTGCTTCAAAAGAGATCCTGGTCCTGGTTGAATGCTTATCGAACAGCATTGCAATATTCTTACCGTCAAGAACATTGCTATATTTATTTTCATCCTTCTTGATCAATTGTGAAAGTTCAAGTATATATTCGATTTCATCCCCTGAATAATCTTTTAATGTCAAAAAATCCCTTTTCATCTCATATCTCCTTTATTTTTGCATCCAGCCACTTTAAAAGTGTATCTATATTCTTCTTTGTTATCACAAGCGAAGGTATAAACCTTAAAGTATTTCCTGATATTTTATTTAAGACCAGTTTATCCTTAAGGGCATCAAGTACTATTTTTTCCGCAACCGGTTCATTGAATTCCATTCCGATCATAAGACCAATTCCCCTTACATCCTTTACGGCTGAATATTTATTTTTTATCTGCATTAGTTTTTTCATGAAATACCGGCCCAGTTTTTTTGACCTTTCGGGCAGTTTATTATCCAGCAAATAATCAAGTACGGCGAGTCCTGCCTCACATGAAGCCATATTTCCGCCAAAAGTAGAACCATGGGTTCCGGGTATGAAACTTGAGCTTATCTTATCCGTGGAAATAATTGCTCCTATGGGCATTCCCCCGCCAAGACTCTTTGCAACTGAGAGTATATCTGGATTTATTCCGTAATGCTGATATGCAAACATATGACCTATCCTGCCAAATCCGGTCTGTATTTCATCCAGTACGAGAAGTATATTTTTTTCATTGCATAAGTTCCTCAGTTCCTTCATAAATTCTTTATCTGCAGGATAAACTCCTCCTTCTCCCTGGACAGGTTCGATAATAACGGCACATGTATTTTCATTTATGAGTTCCTTTACGGAGTTAATATCATTAAATACAGCATATTTGAATCCGGCCAGCAGCGGCTCGAATAACTTTTGTTTTTCAATTTGTGCAGTGGCTGCCAGCGCACCCAGTGTCCTTCCATGAAAAGCCCTTTTAAATGTTATTATTTCATATCGTGAAGAATTATAATTATCCGTCGAATATTTTCTTGCAAGTTTTATTGCTCCTTCCATGGATTCTGTACCGCTATTGGTAAAAAATACCTTCTCCCCAAAACCGGTTATATCACATAATTTTTTAGCAAGCATTACCTGAGACTGGTTGTAATAGACATTTGAAGGCTGAATTATTTTTTCTACCTGCTTCTTAATTGCGTTTACTACAGATTTATTGCTGTGACCGACATTCAAACATCCGTAACCTGCTATGAAATCAAGGTATTTGTTGCCTTCCGTATCCCAGAGATATTGCATTTTGGATTTTACAAATACAACAGGCAATCTGCTGTAAGTCTGCATCAAGTACTTGCTGCCCATTTCAACTATTTCCATATTTTTGCCTGTATTCATTTAGCCTCCTTACTGGTTATCATTGTACCTATGCCGGCATCAGTAAATATTTCTACAAGTATTGAATGTTTTTTGATTCCATTAAGGATATGCGTCCTTTCCGCTCCGGATTTTAAAGCAGCTATGCACGCTATCACCTTGGGAATCATCCCTGAACTTATTTTCCCCGATTCCACTAACTTTATACACTGATCCACGGTCAATATTGATATCAATTTGTTTCCTTTACCGCTTTTTTCCATAATACCATCCACATCTGTCAGCAGGATCATTTTCTTTGCATTAAGCGAAACTGCAATTTCTGCGGCACATGTATCGGCATTGATATTATATATATTTCCTTCGTCATCTACTCCCAGTGTAGCAATAACCGGTATATAACCGCTGTCCAGGATATTACTCAAAAAGCCGGAGTTGATACTGTCTATTTCTCCTACCATTCCCAGATCTATAACTTTTCCATTCTTCTTATATTCTTTCTTATGGCATTTTATAAAGCTGGCATCATTTCCGGATACTCCTATTGCGATATTTCCGTGTTTGTTGAGAAAAGATACTATTTTGGTATTTATGTTCCCAATAAGGACCATCTTTACTATTTCCATTGAATCACTATCAGTAACTCTCAATCCGTCTACAAATTCAGACTTTATTCCTTTCTCTGATAACATTTCGCTGATCTGTTTACCGCCGCCATGTATCAGAACCACTTTTATCCCGACATATTTCATAAGGATCAAATCGTTTAATACGCTCTTTATAACACTGTCATTTTCCATCATGCTGCCGCCTATTTTTACCACGACTATTTTGTCGGAATATTCTTTTATATATGGCAATGACTCGAGCAATACCTCTGCTTTATTTGTGTATATCCTGGTTTCTTTTTCCTCTTTGCTTCCTATTGTATTGGTCATTTTATTTGCTTCTCCTAAAACTTTTTTTTAATAACCGGTTTATTATCATGTCCGGTATAAAGCATTTATCTTTACATAGTCAATCGATAGATCTGTGGTCAGAACATTGAATTCTTGCTTGCCGGAGTTTAGATCCACGGTAAACTTTATTTCTTTTTCTTTCATTGTCTTATCTATATGCTTCCTGTCAAAATCCACTCCCATACCGTTTTTTACAACCAGAATATCTTCTACATAAATACTGACTTTATCAGGATCAAAATCACACTCTGTTGAACCAAGTGACGAATTGATCCTCCCCCAGTTAAGGTCCTGACCAAACATGGCTGCTTTGAACAAATTAGAGTTGGCGACTTTAAATGCAAGCATTTTTGCATCCGATTTTTTCTTTGCATTTACAATCTTTATTTCTATAAGTTTAGTTGCCCCTTCTCCGTCCAGAATTATTTTTCTGGCAAGATCCTGCATTACATAAGAAAAAGCACTTTTGAATTCTTTGTAATATTTACTTGTTTTACTATCCAGGACAACATTGCTTTTTGAATTTGCCATGACTATTGCCATATCATTTGTACTCTGACAGCCATCTACCGTTATACGGTTAAAACTTTTAGCGCCTTCTTCAAGAAGGAGGCTGTCAAGCAGCTTGCCTGAAATTTTTATATTGGTGGTTATAAAAACAAGCAGAGTAGCCATATTTGGTTCTATCATCCCCGAACCTTTTGCCATGCCGCCTATTATTATATCTTCACCTGATCCGGTTTTGATTATAGCTGCTATTTCTTTTGTGACCAGGTCCGTGGTAAGTATTGCTTTAGCTGCATCATGCCCGCCATCCTCGCTTAATATACCGGCACATTTGCTAATGCCTTTTTCTATCTTATCCATTGGGAGCTGCTTCCCTATCACGCCTGTAGACGAGACGAGAATATACTTTTTATCAATACTGAGCTTATGCCCTGCAATATCTATAGTTTTTAAAGCATTCTCATATCCCTTCTTTCCGTTACAGGCGTTGGCAATTGCACTGTTTATTATAATTGCTTTTATATTTTTAGTTTTTTTAAGCTGCTGCTTTGTGACTATTACAGGTGCGGCTTGAAATTTATTTGTAGTAAATATCCCGCTGCAGACACTGCCTCCGGGAGAATAAATCATGCATATATCCGGTTTTCCCGAACTTTTTAAACCGCAGTGACATGCTGAGGCATAAAATCCCGGAACACTGGTTATGCTTCCGTTTTCTATGATATCGAAATCTATGTTTTTTTTATTTGAATTGCTTCCCATTTATTGATCTCTCTTAAAGTGGTTTATCTTTAAAATATTCCGTTGAAATCCAGTCCTTCTTTTTCTTCGAAATCCATCATTATATTCATATTCTGCACGGCCTGACCGGCGGCACCTTTTAAAAGATTATCCAGTACGCTGAATAATTTTAGCGTGCCCGTCCTTTCATCAAAACCGAATCCAACCAGGCACATATTCGTTCCGACTGCATCTTTTAATTGAGGCATCTCGGTACCTGTAAATTTTACAAATGGCAGGCCCTTGCAAAACTTTTCAAACAAATGATATATCTTCTCTTCCATGTTGCTTTCTACCGAGTTGCCAACCCTGCAATACATGGATGTAAAAATACCCCTGCTGACAGGAAGAAGATGAGGCGTAAAGCTTATTTTAAATTTCTTTCCGGAAATATTTTCCAGCCCCTGTTCTATTTCTCCGATATGCCTGTGTCTAATGGCAGAATAGGCATAAAAATTGTTATCCATACTGGTAAAAAGATACTCTTCCTTTAGTTTCCTTCCAGCACCGCTGATTCCTGACTTTGAGTCAATGCAGATATCCGTTATATCGATATCATTTTTTATAAGCGGTGCAAGCCCCAGTAAAATAGAAGTGGGATAACATCCCGGATTTGCGACATGATTACTCGATTTTATCTTCTCTTTATTTATTTCAGGAAGACCATATATAAAATCAGAAAGCATTTCTTTCATTATATGTTCAGTTCCATACCAGTATTTATAATCAACGGGATTTTTTAACCTGAAATCCGATCCCAGATCTATTATTTTAAAAGAATAATCTCCGGATATCCCTTTCAGATACTCCATTGATTCAAAAGGAGGAAGACAGAGAAATATGATATCGATACCCTTTAAGTCGCCTTCCTTGGCTTCGCTGATAAAAGTAAGTTTTTCATCTTTTTTATCATTTAACGCCGGGAAAACCTCACAGATAGACAGATTTTTATATGTCCTTGATGTCACAAAACCAATATCGACATATTTATGCCTGCTCAATATTTTCACAAGTTCAAGCCCTGTAGAACCTGAGCCACCAACTATCCCAGCTTTTATTTTATTTTTCATATAGATACCTTTCGATTGTTAATTTGCATATTATACATAAATTATACATAATATGCAATATTTATTTTAAAATATTTTATTTATGGGGCTTAACTTATCTTTTTTAATTTTTTGAGTATGAGGTAAACAATTGTGAGTAAGAAAATTGTTCCAATATATATAATTATAAGCATATCGCCATATTTTGTATAAAAAGTTTTCTCCTTTATAAGAAAGACGCTTCCGTAAAATACCGTTTTACTTAGAAGATCTGATCTAGCCACCAGTTCCCCGTCTGGAGAAATTATGGCTGATATACCAGTATTTGCACAATGAACAACATAACATCCATTTTCTATTGCTCTGACTCTTGAAAATATCAAATGGTGCCATGGCGCTATACTATCACCCAGACTTGCGCTATCGGAAAGTATAAATATTGCTTCCGCATCATTGTTCCTTACTTTTCTAGTAATAGACGGGATAGTTGATTCGTAACATATATTTACTCCAATTTTGCCTGCTTCCCGATAGTTGATGGAGTTGTAATCTCTGGCAGGGATCAAATTTACCACTGAAAAATCAAGAAATTTCAAGAAACCTAAAACTTTTGGATATGGCATATACTGGCTGAAAGGTACGGGGTGGGTTTCATCATATCTTCCTGTGATTTCCATATCCGGATCATAAAGCAGCGCTGAATCATAATATCTGTCGAATTCGTCATCGTGAGCATATTGGCCGATTAGCATATAAAGGTTTTCTGTTTTTGCGATTCTTTTAGCCCAGTCTTTGAAACTTTCATTTTCTTCCATAAATCCCCACAGCATACTTTCAGGAAAGACTACCAGGTCGGTATCTTCCCTGAAATAGGTCTCTTCGCAATAAGGTTCCGGGATTATTTCCATACCTTTCCCTGAGTATTTATCTCCCAGGAGTATATTTGGCTGTACCAGTGCCAGTTTTATCTCACTGTAACCTTTTTCACTGATTACCCTGTTCAGATTATTGTTTAAACTTGCAATCCCATAAGTAACAAACACCACTAAAATCGATATGCTGATGATCAGAAACTTAAATGTTGCTTTTTTATTCTTTATTAAAAATAATATAGTCTCAAAAATGGCAATATTGAAAAGTATTACAATAAAGGATACCCCATATATACCTGTAAATCTTGTGATCTGCATAAGCGGCAGTAAACTGTACTGAGTGTATCCAAGGATGCCTATAGTGAAAGCAAGAAGTGTTTGCGACCTGATAAATTCTATAAATAGCCAAACAGCAGGTATCAGAAACATTCTCAAGATTGGTTGATGGATTTTTTTAAAAATAAAATATATAGATGTTCCATAAATTAAAAAAATTATACTTAAAAGAGGCATAAGAAGCAGCCAAACATATTTTACCGGAAGATTGTTCATCCAGTAAGTAACGCCAATAAAAAATCCCATACCGCATATGAAGCTAAACAAAAGAGTTTGTTTGAGGTTTGAGTTATATATTACAAATAAAAATGGTATGAGTGAAAACCATGCAAAAAATCCCAGTTCCCTGAAACTCAAAAACAGAAACAACACGGATAGCATCGAGAGTATTGTTCGGTGGTAATTTTTCATAATATCCCCATATCGTAAATATCTGAAATCATGCAGGATTATAAAGGTTCAAGTGAAATAATATATTTAATAACCCGGAAAGTAATCTTTTACTATGCTGCCATTTTCGATATTCAATTTTAATAGAATCTCTTCCACGATACTTACCATAACCACGGGACCAGAAATATAAAAAATCCGGTCCTTGAAATCCGGGACTTTTTCTTTTATTATTTCTCCATTAATAAGCTGCGGTTCTATTACAAAATGAACCAGCGGCCATTTATATTTCTCCTTTATTTCATTAAAAACGTCCGTAAATATAATCCCCTCAGCTTTACTGCAGTAAAAAAGGATTACATCAGGTAATCTGCCTTCGTGCGCCAGATCCATTAATATCGAACGATATGGCGTGACCCCAATTCCTCCGGCAATAAATATATATTTTGCATTTAAATCCTTTATTATAA
Source organism: uncultured Actinomycetota bacterium (assembly GCA_964578525.1). Classification (GTDB taxonomy): domain Bacteria; phylum Actinomycetota; class Humimicrobiia; order Humimicrobiales; family Humimicrobiaceae; genus Hydromicrobium. The sequence goes on along the minus strand of CAZODG010000017.1, from coordinate 7,888 downwards.
AATCTCCGCCTAAATTAAACCCCTCTATCGAGCTTCCCTGTTTTAATTTAAACAATGCTTTTTTAAAGGAACTTCCATTTTCGAAATCAAATTTTGTCGTTAAAAAAATATTTTTTTCAGAAGGTGCGGATGAAATAGTAAAATGTCTGCTCACGCCTCTATCATCGGAATTTTCATGAGGTATTTTATAAAAAATATACTGACCGGCTTTCCAGGTTGCAGGATTTTCAGGTTTGAATACAAAAGTATAAATATCTTTTGATTCCTGAATTCTTTTAATTAGATTCAGTTTCATGTTTTTTATTTTATAAGATAACTTTTATTATTCTACATCAAAGGTAGAAATTTTTATTATATATAAAATAAAATTACAACAAAAAAAATAAAGTTAATAATTTTAAAATATTATATCATGATTAAATGATTATTAACTCTATTAAAAATTATCTACGTCTTAGACAACTACCTCCATATTTTCTAATAGACTGGCGCTGTCATTTTCTTCAGTTCCATTGTTTTCCCTTTCCTCAAATCTCTGGAACTGTTCACCATCGCGAGGGAATCCTTCTCTGAATCTTCTGCCGAGGAAAAAAGATCCGAGGCTCAAACCGCCTGTTATCACTACCAGTACAGTTAAAACTATTGCAATTATCTTTGCCCACCTTAATTTTTTTATACCGAAAATGATCCATATTACTACAACTATAATAAGCAATCCGATAGCTATATAAGGCATAATATTAAGTGCCCTAAAAAAAATAAATAATCCATTTCGTCCCATGGGCTGATTCGACTGTTGTGCCAAAACACCATCCATAATAATCTCCTTTATTATAGTTTTAATTTTTTATGTTTTATTATATAGGTAAAAAATGGAGATAAACTGGAGAATAAAAAGATTCTTATTTTTCCGAAAACAGGGGCAGAAATACCTTAAAAGTTGCTTCTTTCTTTTTCTTGTCATAACCTGCTTTTATCTTACCTTTATGATTTTCTACAATCTTCTGACTTATAGAAAGTCCCAAACCGAAACCTATTCTGCCTGTTGAACCAGAAGTCTTATAAAATCGGTCAAAAATATAGGGCAGGTCCTTTTCTTCTATAATAGTGCTTGTGTTGGCGATATTAAAAATTAATAATTTGCTATTCTTACTATTGGTCAGGCTTATTACCATTTCCTTTCCTGAGATACTGTATTTTATGGCATTATCCATAAGATTGAATAAAAGTTGTTCAAGCTGTATATTGTTCCCCGTGACTTCAAACTTACCACTAAAATTTGTTTTTAACTTTAGATCTTTTGAACTAATTTGATTTTCAAACAGTTTTAGCATTTTATCTAAAATTTTCTTCATATTAACAGGCATAAATTGTGAGTGATTTCCATTTTCTTCAAGGTCGGATAAAATAAGCAACTCTTCGGTGATTTTAGACAATCTCATAATTTCACTGTCAATCAGTTCTATGGTATCCTTATAATCTTCTTTGTTAATACTCTTTTTCTGTTTTAACACATCAATTCTTGTTTTTATCACAGTAAGAGGAGTATTTATTTCATGGGATGCATTCTGGATAAATTGCTTCTGCTTTTTAAACGATACCTCGATTTTATCAAGCATATTATCAAACACCTTTGCCATATTTGAGATAGCATCCTTTCCTTTTAAATTCAGTCTTAAATGTAATCTTTTCTCATCAATTTCTTTTACATTTTTAGTTATAAAATTAATCTGACCAAGCATCCTTCTTAAAACCAGAAAACCGCCGGTTGCAGATATTATTATAATTATCAGGACACCTCCGGTAATTATAAAAAATATTCTCATAAATAGACCCGGAGGCAGTATGGTTAATTGCGGTGGCGGCCCAAAGGGCCCGAATCTGTTTAGTTCTCTGAGCTCTTCAATTATTATAGTATTCATACCCGGATGTTCACTTAAAGCAGTAAAATATCTTTCACCACTTAGATTGTATCTATATACAAAGAAAATTAAAAATCCATAAAGTACAAAAGAAATAAGTATAATAATTCCAAACCATAAAAGTATTTTGCTTCTAAGTGTTAGTTTCAATTAACTCGCCTTTTTAAATAAATTTTAATTACTTATTTACTCATTATCTAAAATTCTGTATCCTGATCCATATATAGTTTTAACAAATCTGCCTGATTTGCCTAACTTCCTTCTTAAATTTTTGATATGAGTATCTACTATATTGGTAAAGATATCGACGTTTCTATCCCAGGCATGTTCAAGTATTTGATTCCTGCTGACCAACTGCCCTTTATATCTTAAAAGATATTCTAAAATCATAAATTCCTTTTTAGTAAGTTTTATCTCTTTGTCTTTTATAAATACTTGCTCCTTATCCAGATACATTTTCAAATCTGAGATGCACAGCGTATTCTCCTTATTTTTTGAGGTTCTTCTTAGAAGTGCCCTTATTCTTGCAAGAAGTTCAGAAAATTCAAATGGTTTGGTTAGATAATCATCGGCACCGCAGTTCAGCCCCTCTACAATATTTTCTACCTGCTTTTTAGCAGTTAACATTAATATAAAGCTTTCTGTCTTTTCTTTTCTTATTCTACGGCATAAATCTTCTCCCGCCATATCGGGAAGCATCAAATCCAGTATTATAATATCATAATCGTAATCTTCTATTAGACGGTACCCATCCTGTCCGTTATAAGCAATATCTACCATAAATCTGTACTGTTCCAATCCCACTTTTAAATTGTCTGCTACTGCTTTTTCATCTTCAATTATTAATATTTTCATTTTAAAAAAAACTTATTTTTTTTAACTATTTTATACGTTAAAAGAATAAAAATAAATCCAGATCCAGTCTATTCATACCTTAATGAATCAATAGGATTCAGTCTTGCCGCCCTTGCAGCAGGAAATATACCAAAAATTACACCTATTGCTGTAGAAAAAGATAATGCCATAATTATAGGAGATAACGTAATCAGAGAGTTCAGATCAGTAAATGTTTTCAATATCCAGGTTATAATGCCCGCAAGCCCTATTCCGACTATACCTCCCGACAGGCTCAATACTACACTTTCGGTCAGAAACTGTATCAATATATCTCTGTTTTTTGCACCTATTGCTTTTCTTATTCCAATCTCTCTTGTCCTTTCTGTCACTGATACAAACATAATATTCATAATTCCTATACCTCCTACCAGAAGTGAAATAGCAGCTATGCTGGCCAGGGTAACAACGAGAACATCAGTAACCGTACTTGCCATTTCCAGCAGCTGGGTGGAACTGCTTATTTCAAAATCGCTGCTTTCTCCAGCTAGAATGTGATGCTGAACTCTCAATATAGATTTTGCTTCATCCATGGCCTGGTCCATAACCTCTTCACTTTTAACCTTTGCCATGATTTGATTGATCGTATCAGTACCGTATAATTTATTCTGAGCAGTTGTTATAGGAATATAAATAGAATTATCAGGACTCATGCCAAAAGTATAACCGACTGATTCAAGTACTCCCATTACTATAAATTTTTTTCCATTTATTTTTACTTCTTCACCTATAGGGTTGGCCTTTCCAAAATAATCAGTCACTACATTATATCCAAGGACAACTACATTTGATGAGTTAGAAACATCGCCCGCGGTAAAAAAACTGCCTTTTTCCAATTCATAACCTGCAAAATTTAAATAATCTTCCGAAGTTGCATTTACACTTACACTTCCGCTCCAGCTCATATAAGAAAAAGTAGTATTTCCTCCCGATAAAACAGGAACCACTTCATCCAATAAACTCGCTTCTTCTTTAAGAACTTCTGAGTCTTCCAGATATAAATCTCCTGCTACTATATCTTCATCCTCTTCCTCATTTCCAAATTCACCTATAAACCCTCTTCTTTGTTGTCCTGCATCTGGTGGCTCGCCTCCGATTTCTACAGTACTTGACTGACTTGTATTGGACTGAATCGTAGTCCCCCCTCTTTTTGCCTGTTCCCTGCCTGGAGTAATAGTAATGACATCGGTACCCATACTCTGGATATTCTCTGTTATAGAGGCCTCAGCTCCTGCCCCTACAGACATAACTGCAACAACAGAGCCGACTCCGATTATAATTCCGAGCATGGTTAGAAATGATCTTAACTTGTTTAGGCCCAGAGATTTAAAAGCGATCTTTATATTTTCAATTACTCTTTTCATTATAAATTATTCTCTCCTATATTGTTTATTTTATCTTCCAGTTTAGGCATATTTTCCAGCTTTTCCTGAGCATCGATTGGATTTATTATCTTTTCCTCTCCAGTTACGACACCATCTTTTAGGTAAATTACTCTTCCTGCATGTCTCGCCAGGTCAATTTCATGAGTTACAAATAGAATAGTCTTACCCCGTCTGTTTAAATTCTGAAATATGACCATTATCTCTTCACCTGTCCTTGAATCTAGGTTACCTGTAGGTTCATCAGCCAGTATTATCGTAGGGTCATTGATAAGAGCTCTGGCAATTGCTACCCTCTGTCTCTGACCTCCTGAAAGTTCATTGGGCCTGTGTCTTACCCATTCTGTCAGTCCAACCAAATCTATTGCTTCATTTATTAAATCTTTTTTTGATTTAGATAGTTTTTCTTTCGAGTAGATCAAAGGGAGTTCAACATTTCCTGTTATATTGGTTCTGGATAGTAAGTTAAATGTTTGAAACACAAATCCAACCTTTTTATTTCTGATTTCCGCCAGTTTATTATCATTTAATCCGGCTACATTTATATCTTCCAGCAAATAGTCTCCTGAAGTCGGAGTATCCAGACAACCCAATATATTCATAAGAGTAGACTTACCTGATCCTGAGGGTCCCATAATGGCTAGGAATTCACCCTGTTTAACTTCGAGATTCATCCCGCTAAGGGCTTTTACTCTTACACTGCCAATTTTATATATCTTGGTAACATTTTTTAAATCTATTATCTTTTGTTTCATAATTTTTATTTATCGTCTTGTATTTTTTTATTATATTCTAGAAGTTACAATTATATCTCCCTCTTTAAGTCCGGAAGTTATTTCTATATAAGAATAATCATTTATACCTGTGGTAACTTCTACTTTATTTATAGCTTGTTCCATATTTTCAGAGTCCACCTGTTCCGATACTAAAAGATCAACATAATTTTTTCCGTTTTCCTGATACACTGATTGGATTGGAACATATAACACGTTCTCTGCTTTTTCAGCCACTATATCGGCATCTGCAGAAAGTCCATAATATAGTTCGGTTCCTTCAAGATTATTGAATTTAATTGATATCTCAAAAGAAATTATATTACTTTCTTCTACAGCAATCGGTATGATTTTTTCTACTTCTCCCAAAAATTGTTGATCCGGATAAGCGTCCAGGCTAATATATACCTCATCACCCACAGTGACCTTTGATATATCCGTCTCACCTATAGTTGTTTTAATCAAAAAATTATTGCTGATTATCGAAATTATACTGCCTCCCGAATTCTGATTACCAGCCTTGAAATCAGAAGATATTATTATCCCATCGTAAGGAGCGTTTAATATATAATCATCTATATTTTTCTTGGCTTCCTCGTAATCTATGTTAGCAAGCTCTAATTGTATTCCTGCCTGATTTAGACTATCTTTTGCTGATTCCATTTGGGCTTCAGCTGACTGAAGGCTTGATAAATTATTCCAGTAAGTAGTAGATTGGCTAATAAGTGCTTGCTTATAAGAAGATTCTGCCTGAGATATAGCCGATGATTCCCCTTTTTCCTTGGCATCTTTAAGAGAATCTAGTGCACTTTCCGTAGACTCTTCAGCTTTTTGAGTATTAAGATCCAGCAACTGCAAAGTAATATGATACGTATCCATTGATTTCTGGTAATTTAATTTTGCTTCTTTCCAGGAGATTTCTGAAAGTTTTAAATTCTTCTCAATTTTTTCTACTTGGAGCAGACCTTCTGAATTATCTACTTCTACCAATATATCTCCTCCTTTAAAGGAATCTCCCTTCTCCAGAGCAGATATAATTTCACCGGAACCCTGCAGTGTATAAGTGTTAAGAGAATCAGAATCTACTGAACCGGTAGTTGAAACAAGCTGGAAAATATTACCTCTCTGGACTTCAACTGTTTCGATACCCTGATTGGCTGTATCTTCTGCATTAGTAAAAGAACCCATCCCCATACATGAAACGGAGATAATTGAGATTAAAAGAAGAATTAATAAAGAAACTATTAAAATAATAATCTTTCTTTTATTTTTAAACATTTTTCCCCTCTCATTTGTTTTTGTGGAAATTATATTAAAAAAAGATGTAGAAATTCTGGAGTAGATAATATATATATTTTAAAGCTCTTCATTAAATCTCCAGAAAATTTACATTTTCCTTTGTTAAAATAAAAAAAGTCACCGGAAATCTTTATTTCAGGACTTTCCGGATAATATATAGTTTGAATTCTGTTTTATGAAAGATTTTAGGGAGGTGATCCGGCCTTAAAATAAAAATTAAAAAGTAATGCAGCCAAAAGGGGTAAGAAAAACTTTTCTTACCCCTTGATTATTGATTATTTAAATTTCTTTTAAGTCTGTAAGTTTATACCGGAGATTTTTATATTTCTACACTGTAACCATCATAAGCTATAGTTACATCGACTTTTCCTTCTGAATATTCCTGCAGCTTTCTTGCCAGTTCTTCTTTATCCATTTCAACTATTTGTTTTCCACAGTGTGTTATTATCAAATGACCTATATCATATTTTTTACACCAGCCCATCACAGTCTTTATACGGGTATGACCAAACAGTTTTTCTCCCCTCCGCCGCGCCATATTTATATTAAGGCTGGATCCATCTGCTATCAGCGCGAAAGTATCTTTTAACACAATCCCCTTATCTTTTTCAAAATCCAATATATCCGGAGCATAAACTATTGTCTTATCTCCTTTTATTTTATACCCTACTGCAGGACATTTGATGGAATGGATCACATCATATGCCATAATTTCCAGATCCTTAAAATTGTATTTTTTTTCACTCTCTATAATCCTGTACTCCGGAGGTTTATATTTGCCATAATCAAGCGTGACCCTGGTAAGATAGACCGGAATTTTTATCCTGTTCTCTTCATTTGTTGTCCATATGTAATGATCCGGATGAGCATGAGTTATTAATATGAGATCACATTTATTTATCCTGTTTATTAAAAGCGGATTATGTTTTGTTCCAAAATCAATCAGTGTTTGAGTGTTTTTATATTGGATTATTAAAGATGAATGATATTTGTGCGCGCCGCTGCTTTCTTCGATCTCGCCTTTTGTGCCTGGAAAATCTATTATCATTTATTGCCTATTCTCTTATTCTTGCATTAAATCTCTTACCCAGATTTTCCAGAATCCTGTTTACAATTATCTCTATTTCCGTATCTTTTAAAGTTCTGCTGTCATCTCTGAAATTTAAGGAATAGGCAATACTTTTTTTATTCTTTTCTATCTGCTCCCCTTTATATATATCAAAAAGTCTTACTTTTTTAAGCAGCTCGGTTCCGTTCTTTTTTATTTCATCTGTTATATCTTCACTTTTAATCTTATCATCGACCACAATCGCAAGATCGACATCTATCGAAGGAAACGCCGATACTGGTTTATAATCTCTGGTTTCTTTCATGTTGTTTATAAAATTATCCAGGTTAAGTTCCATATAATAAGTATTCTGACCTGTTTCGATCTCCTCTACTATCAATGGATGGACCATACCGATTATTCCCATATTTATCCCATTAATATTTATATTACCGCTGATTCCGGGGTGAAAAAACTTATAGCCTTTTTCTTCTATCTTCAACCTGCTGCCAGGATAATATTTCATACATAAAAACTCCAGGATACCTTTCAAATCATAAAAATCGAAAG
>CAZODG010000016.1:0-17120 GCA_964578525.1 uncultured Actinomycetota bacterium | reverse complement strand
TTATATTACCTTCAGCTTTTGATACCTCTTTAAGTACAGCTTTCAGCCTATCCTCAAACTCGCCTCGGTATTTGGATCCGGCTATAAGGGAACCCATATCAAGAGCTACTACCTTTTTATTTTTAAGACCTTCGGGGACATCTCCGGACACTATCCGGTTTGCCAGACCCTCGACAATGGCAGTCTTGCCCACTCCAGGATCACCGATAAGAACCGGATTATTTTTGGTCCTTCTGGAAAGCACCTGCATCACTCTTCTTATTTCATCGTCTCTTCCTATTACAGGATCCAGTTTTCCTTTTCTTGCAAGTTCGGTGATATCTTTCCCGAATCTTTTGAGTGCCTGATATTTGTCTTCGGGATTCTGGTCCGTGATCCTCTGGCTGCCTCTTATACTTACAAGAATCTGGTATATCCTATCTTTGGTAATCCCATATTCCTTTAAAAATCGTCCTACTTTCCCGCTGCTCTGTGCAAGTGATATTAAAATATGCTCGGATGAAACATATTCATCCTTAAGCTCCCCGGCTTCACTAAAGGCATTATTTAAAATGTTGTTTAGTTCCGAGCTGAGATATAACTGTGCCGTCTGCCCTGCTACTTTTGGCTGTTTTTTAATTGCATCATTTATTTTATTTGAAAAATCATCAATGTTGACTTCTAATTTTTTAAGGATGGGCAGTATTATACCTTCCTTCTGTTCAAGCATGGCCGACATAAGGTGTAGGTCCTCTATGGCCTGATGGCCATTCTCGGAGGCAATTCTCTGGGCCTCGGATAATAGCTCCTGCACCCTTATTGTAAATTTATCTATTTGCATATTATTTAATCACTCCGTAAAATAATTAGCTTTATAATCTCTATCTTATAATTTATACAACAATATTTTTTCTCGGATTTTCATCATAACTGCTTGCAAACTCATCAAAATGCTTTTTCTGTTCACTGGTTAATTTTTCAGGCAAAACAAGTTTGATCTTTGCGTAGAGATCCCCAAATCCGCTACTTTTTAGTTTCGGCATCCCTTTCCCTTTTAGCCTCAATGTTTTACCGCCCTGAGTTTTTGGCGGAACTTTTACTATGACTTTTCCATTAAAAGTCGGAATGTCGATTTTCGACCCATAAAAGGCTTCCTTTATTGTAACTGGCACCTCACAATATAAATCGTCTTCCTTCCGGGTAAAAAAATTATCCGGGGTAATCTTCACTATCAGATATAAATCGCCACTCTTTCCGCCTGCTTGACTGGCTACGCCTTCTCCTGCCACCCTGATTTTACCGTCATCCTTGATACCTCCGGGTATTTTTACATTAATGGTCCTTATCTTTCCATTCTTTTGCAGTCTGAGCGACCTCTGCGTACCGGAGTAAGCTTCCCTCAGGGTAATACTAAGGCTGGACTGCATGTCCTGGCCCTTTTGTAAGCCAGTTGTCCGAGTTCCCCTTCCGAACTGCGAACTAAAATCAGACCCAAAGCCGGAAGACCTATCATTTGCTCCTCTTCCAAAAAACATTTCAAAGAAATCCGAAAAGCCGCCTCCCAGATCCTCAAAATTAAAACCCTTTCCTCCGGAATCATAAGTATAAGTTCTTCCGCCGCCGCCGGGCCAGCCGGGACCGGCACCCGCATACTGCTTCCAGTTTGCACCTAGCTGATCGTATCTTGACCTTTTTTGAGGATCCTTTAAAACTTCGTATGCTTCCCCGATATCTTTGAACTTTTCTTCGGCTTTTGGATCATTTGGATTTGCATCAGGATGATACTTACGGGCCAGTTTCCGGTAAGCCTTTTTTATCTCATCCTGTGATGCACTTTTGTTTACACCCAGTACTTTGTAATAATCTTTATATTCAACCATTTATATTCACCTGTGAATCTTTTTTAAACACACCTGCCCATAACCATCAAAAATAGCTATGGGCAGATATTAAACACATACTTTCTTTAAAACTACTGATCAACATCGTTATATAGTTTATTTATTTTCATCATCTTTCGCTTCAAATTCAGCATCGATTACTTCTTCTTCTCCATTACCTTCTTTCTTGCCGCCTGTGTCGCCTGTTTGCTGGCCTCCCGTTGTCCCTGCTCCGGGACCTCCCGGTCCTGTGCCAGAACCCGTTCCAGCCTGCGCATAAAGTTTTTGTGACAATTCGTTCTGAAGATTCTGCAGTTTCTCTATCTCTCCCTTTATTTCTTCGACATTTTCTGATTCCATGCTTTTTCTTAATACTTTGATCTGATCTTCGATCTTTTTCTTCATATCTTCCGGAACCTTGCCGCCTACATCCTTCATTAACTTTTCCGTGGAATAAATCAGGGCATCGGCATTATTCTTTGCATCTACCGAATCACGTTTTTTCTTATCTTCATCCGCGTGTTCCTTTGCTTCATCAACCATTCTTTGGATTTCATCATCTGACAGATGTGAAGTTGCCGTAATGGTTATTTTCTGTTCCTTGCCGGTAGCAGTATCTTTTGCCGTAACGTCCACGATCCCGTTTGCGTTTATATCGAATGTCACTTCTATCTGTGGAATTCCTCTTGGCGCAGGCGGAATTCCATCCAACCTGAACCTTCCGATAGTTTTATTGTCTCTTGCCATATCCCTTTCTCCCTGGAGAACATGAATATCCACACTGGTCTGATTATCAGCCGCAGTGGTAAATATCTCGCTCTTCCGGGTAGGGATAGTAGTATTTTTCTCTATTAATCTGGTCATGATACTGCCCAGAGTCTCAATACCAAGAGAAAGAGGGGTCACATCAAGAAGAACCACGTCTCTTACATCACCTTTTAATACCCCTGCCTGTATAGCTGCTCCTACTGCAACCACTTCATCGGGATTTACGCTTTTGTTGGGTTCCTTACCTGTATAATTCTTTACGAGTTCCTGTATAACCGGCATTCTTGTTGCCCCGCCAACAAGTATTACTTCATCTAAATCAGCACTCTTAAGACCGGATTCTTTTAAGGCTTTTTCCAGAGGCATCTTACACCTATCGGTTAGATCTGCTGTCAGTTGCTCGAACTTAGCCCTGGTTATCTTTACTTCAAGATGCTTGGGCCCGTTCGCATCAGCTGTAATAAACGGAAGATTTATATTTGTCTCCATTACCGAAGATAATTCCACCTTTGCTTTTTCCGATGCTTCTATCAACCTTTGCAGCGCCTGCCTGTCTTTTCTTAAATCAATTCCATTTTCCTTTTTGAATTCATCGGCAACATAATTCATTATCCTGTCATCGTAATCATCTCCACCCAGGTGCATATCGCCGTGGCTGGCTTTTACTTCAAACACTCCTTCGCCCACTTCGAGTATCGATACGTCGAATGTTCCTCCACCAAGGTCGAATACCAGAATCTTCTCCTCTTTCTTTTTATCAAGTCCATACGCTAGTGAAGCAGCCGTCGGCTCATTTATTATCCTCAAGACATTGAGCCCGGCAATTTTCCCGGCATTTATAGTTGCCTGCCTCTGTGCATCGTTAAAATAAGCAGGAACGGTAATAACTGCATCGGTGATGCCGGTTCCAAGATAGCTTTCGGCATCTGCCTTTAATTTCTGCAGTATCATAGCCGATATCTCTTCCGGTGTATAATCCTTACCTCCGACTTCTACTTCAGCCAGATCGTTTCTGCCCTTCTTTACCTCATAGGACACTATCTTTCTTTCACTTTCTACCTCGCTATATTTTCTACCAATAAATCTTTTAATAGAGTAGATAGTATTTTCAGGATTTAAGGCTGCCTGTCTTTTTGCTAACTGACCCACGAGCCTTTCTCCCTTTTTTGTAATACCAACAACCGAAGGCGTGGTCCTACCGCCTTCACTGTTTGTTATAACCGTTGGCTTACCGCCTTCCATGACCGCTATACATGAATTAGTCGTTCCCAAATCGATTCCTACTGCCTTTGCCATTTTATATTCATCCTTTCTAAATTAATTTTTTTAAAAAAAATAATACTTAAAGCGTCGGTACTATAAGCTTTATTTACAATATTTATTTACTCGTCTTTAACAATATGCATTAAGTAATTCTTAAAACGATCGACTACATCTTCGGGACACTTTCCCAGAATTATATTATCTCTTCTTCTTATCAGGATAATTATCGATCTTAAATTCATTCCCTCGTCGTACATTAATTCTCTTATATACTCAAGCCACCTGATATCCGCTTTCGAATAATATCTCTTCCTTCCCCTTCTTAAGGGCTGCACCAGATTAAACTTTTCATAATAGTATAATGTCCTGCTGTTTACTCCCAAAAAATCAGCTACAAGCTCTATGGGATAACTTTTGTCATATTCGTTAAACAATTCACACCACCTTTTTACTTAAAACAATTTTATTAGATAGTAATGTTATTGTCAACTATATTATAAAAGATTTTTAATATTATACAAAATGTTTTTTTACTTTAAAGTAAAAATATTTTTACTTATACTTATAATTAATAATTATAATACAAGTAACTTCTAAGAAATTTACTTACTTTATTTATTTTAATATAATCAATGATTTACAGACAATATTTACCCAAAGGAGCTTTTAATTAAGGAATTAAAAACACTCTTAAAATATTTTAAAAAACATAAATCCCGACTAACTGTAAGTATATTATATATATTTTTAACTGATGCTCTGGCACTCCTTATCCCCTGGATATTGAAGATTGCAATAGATAGCATAAAAAACTTTCCTGAAAGTGCCGATCTTTTAAGATACAGCATGCTTCTTATCGGAGTAGCAGCAGTTCAGGGAGTGTTCAGATTTTTTATGAGAAAAATACTTGTAGGGACATCCAGAGAAATTGAATACAGTATCAGAACGGACTTTTTTTCACACCTTCAAAAACTCGACTCTTCATTTTTTACCAATACACGAACGGGAAGCCTCATGGCACTTATGACAAATGACCTTGAAGCGGTCAGGAATTTTCTCGGACCGGGACTTTTAAATCTCTTTAATACCATTTTTGTTTTTATAACTACTTTGACAGTCATGTTTCTCATAAATGTAAGATTATCGCTTTATTCACTGGTTGCATTCCCCGTACTTCCTTTGCTTGTATACAAACTTGGCAATATGCTCCATCAGAGGTTTAAAAAATCCCAGGAACAATACGCGGTTCTTTCGGCAAGGACGCAGGAGAGTATTGCAGGGATAAAAGTCATAAAATCATTTACTCAGGAGGAAAATGAAAAAAACACATTTTCCGGGTTGAATAAGGAATATTTAAATAGAAATTTATCCCTTGCCAGAGTAAGGGGGGCATTCTGGCCGTCGATGATCTTCATAGGAGGAATCGGGACGCTTGTCGTGCTACTCGTTGGCGGAAGACAGGTTATAAACAGAACCCTTACCATAGGCCAATTCGTTCAATTTTCTGCCTACATTGGTTCCATTACCTGGCCCCTTATATCTATAGGATGGGTAATAAACCTGGTCCAGCGCGGTTCGGTCTCTATGGGCAGAATAAATAATATATTAAGGATAAAACCGGAAATCACCGATCCCAAAAAACAGTCTCCCGTAAAAATCTTAAAAGGCAATATCAGTTTTGATCATATATTTTTTAGATATGAACTTAACAAAAATACGGCAAGACTAATAAAAGCAAATTTCATCGATTTTAAAGATACTTTAGTTAGGGATAATAAAAACAACTGGGTACTGAAAGATATAAGTTTCAATATCAAAGAAGGGATGCAGGTTGGAATAGTCGGATTTACAGGTTCAGGGAAATCGACCATCGCAAATCTTATCCCGCGCCTCTATGATCCGCAGAAAGGCAAGATCCTGATAGATGGGAATGATATAAAATCATATTCGCCGGAAGTCCTCCGGTCAAACATCGGATATGTTTCTCAGGAACCTTTTCTTTTTTCTAAATCGATAAAGGAAAATATCTTATTCGGAAAAGAAGAGTACCTGTCAAATCTTAGCGAAATTGAAACCGTGCATGAAATCATGGCGGTCTCTAAAATATCCCATCTCCATGAAGATGTTATGCAATTCCCAAAAAAATATGAGACCTTGATCGGAGAGCGGGGTGTTATGTTATCCGGAGGACAGAAACAGAGGCTGGCGATTGCCCGGTCGCTGCTTTCACACCCGGGGGTTTTAATCTTTGACGATTCGTTTTCAAATGTGGACACGAATACCGAGGAGTTGATACTTGAGGACCTTAAGGAAAATATTGCCGGCATCACCACTATAATTATCTCCCACCGCATTTCTACAATAAAGCACTCTGATTTAATAATAGTAATAGACGACGGAAAAATAAATGCGATGGGCAAACATAGTGAGTTGCTGAAAAAAAGCGGAATTTATCAGAGTTTATACCACAAGCAGCAATTATCGGAAGAACTCAAAGAAGAAGTTTAAGAAGACAGAGGAAAATATGACCGAAGGGTTTTACGAAAAAGATTTATTAGAAAAACAAATAGACAAAAAGATTGTCTTTAAGCTTTTTGGATATATAAAGCCATACCGTCTTTTACTGGGACTTACCATCTTTTTACTTTTACTTACTGCGGGACTGGAAATACTGGGACCATACCTGGTAAAAATAGCTATCGACCGTTATATCACTCCCGGAAAGTTTGATGGCCTTGTCTATATAGTTGTCCTTTATGGACTGGCGATCCTATTTGAATTCATAATTCGGTACTTCCAGGTATATTTTACCGAATATATGGGGCAGAAGATAATGTATGATATGAGAATGAGTATTTTTTCACATATAAATAAAATGTCCATGTCGTTCTTTGATAAAAATCCAACCGGCAGAATTATGACCAGGGTAACAACTGATGTTCAGACCTTAAATGAGATGTTGTCTTCCGGTACAGTGACCCTGTTCGGAGATGTATTCATGATACTGGGTATCATGGCCATGATGCTTTCCCTGAACTGGAAATTGTCACTTATCACTTTTTCGGTGCTTATTTTGCTGGCCATTGCCACATTTATATTCAGGTCAAAGGTCAGAGTAACTTTCAGGATAATCAGAGCAAAAATATCTAACATAAACTCCTTCCTGCACGAAGCAATTTCCGGGATCAACACTACCAAACTATTCAATAGACAGGAAGAAAACGACAAAGATTTTAGAATCCTGAACCGGCAATATCTGGATGTCTACCTCAGGACCATATTGTATTATGCTGTCTTTTTCCCCGTGGTGATTTTTATAAGTACGATGGCAATAGCTTTAATAATCTGGTACGGCGGCCAGAAGGTCATACAGAATTATCTCACCCTGGGAACTCTTGTCGCCTTCATCCAGTATATAGAAAAATTCTTTCATCCTATAAGTGATCTCAGTGAAAAATTTGGCATTTTCCAGGAAGCTATCGCTGCTTCGGAAAGAATATTCAAGCTTCTGGACCAGAAACCATCAATAGTCTCCCCCGCCAGTCCCGTAAAAGTCGGGGAGATCCAGGGTAATATTAAATTTGACAGGGTATGGTTCGCTTATAATAACCGGGATTATGTGCTAAAAGATATTTCATTCAAACTGCAAACCGGCCGCAGCGTAGCCTTCGTAGGAGCAACCGGTTCGGGCAAGACTTCTATCATTAATTTGCTGAACAGGTTTTATGACATTCAGAAAGGAAAAATTTTTCTTGATGACATAGATATAAAAAGATTCGATCTCCAGGATCTGAGGAAGCATATAGGAGTGGTGATGCAGGACGTATTTCTTTTCTCCGGAACCATACTGGATAATATCCGGCTTGGAAATAAGGACATTTCGCTGGATGAGGTAATAAAAGCTTCAAAATATGTAAATGCCCACAAATTCATAGAAAGACTCCCCGGGAAGTATAATTATGAGGTAAAGGAAAGAGGACAGACATTATCAGTGGGCCAGCGTCAGTTAATTGCTTTTGCCAGGGCACTTGTGTTCAATCCGGAAATACTTCTGGTGCTTGATGAAGCAACCTCAAGTATCGATTCCGAGATAGAGGCGCTGATACAGGATGCCCTGACCAGAATAATGAAGAACAGGACCACCATAATAATTGCCCACCGCCTTTCTACTATAAAAAATGTAGATAAAATAATAGTGCTTTCCCACGGCAGAATAGTGGAAGAAGGTACCCATGAGAAACTGCTTAAACTGAAAGGAATCTATTATAGACTTTACAGGTTCCAGTATCAGCTTCAGGCTTAAATTTCTTACTTATGTTAAAATATTCCATATACAACAGCTTATTTATTATTTAATGGCAAAAGAATCGGTGTTCTGAAATTAAAAACAAAAGGAAAAGATAGTGCTGGAAAAATATCGTAAAAAAAGAAATTTTTCTTCGACTGTTGAACCGGAAGGTAAGGGTAAAGAAAAAATTCCGGAAAAAGTAAAATCAAAAAGCATTGGAACCGGTAAAAAAAACCTGGAATTTGTTATTCACCAGCATTTTGCCTCCCGCCTGCACTACGATTTGCGGCTTGAACTGGAAGGCGTCTTAAAAAGCTGGGCCGTCCCTAAAGAACCCTCACTTGATCCTGCTGTTAAAAGACTTGCTGTCATGGTCGAAGATCATCCGTTCGAATATAGATTATTCAAAGGCACCATACCTGAAGGAAACTACGGGGCTGGAAAAGTAAATATCTGGGATAAGGGGACCTACAATGCCCTCGATGCCGCAAACAGGCAGGAGAGCGAAGAAGCTTTAAAGAATGGATTAAAAAAGGGTCATATAACTTTTATACTGAAAGGTAAAAAACTAAAAGGTGAATTTTCGCTTGTCAAAATCCCAAAAACCGGCGAGAAAAATTGGCTCCTTATCAAAAAAAGTGACCGGTTTTCCCTGCAATCGAAATAATATAAGTTGAAGGCAATGTCAGGCATCTACAGGATCGAGAGTAGATAAATCCCCTGTTGATGTTAGAATGGAAAAACCTAAAAAAGAAAACTTTAAGAGTTTTTAAATCAATGAATCTAAAATCCATAAATCCTTCTTCTTCAAAAGTAAAATTAACCAATCTTGAAAAAATCTACTGGCCGGAGGAAGGATATACAAAGAAAGATTTAATAGAATATTATAAAAATATCTCTTCTTTTATCCTGCCATATATAAAAGAAAGGCCGCAGTCTCTCAACCGGTACCCCGATGGCATAGAAGGAGAGAGTTTTTTCCAAAAGGACATCGATCCCCCTTATCCTTCATTTATAAAGGTGCTTGATCACTATTCCAAATCAACAGGTAAAATCATAAATTATCTTGTTTGCAAAGACTTGAATTCACTTCTTTATATGGCAAATCTCGGATGTATCGAAATCAATCCATGGGCATCATGCACCTCGAATTTAAATAAACCGGATTTTCTGATTATCGATCTTGACCCTGAAAATATAGATTTCGACAGAGTGGTAGAGGTAGCAATTACTGCTAAAAAAATACTGGGCAAGATTAAAATAAAAAGCTTTTGTAAAACATCAGGAGGAAGAGGCCTGCATATTTATGTACCTCTAAAAGCCAGGTATAATTATAACAAGGTACTTGAATTCTCAAAAGTTCTGGCTTTGATAATAAATCAGTCGTTACCTGATATTACGAGTCTTATCCGCTCTCCTAAAAAGAGACAGGGCAGGGTATACATTGACTGCTACCAGAACCTTATCGGACATACGATTGCTTCTCCATATTGCCTCAGACCAAGAGCGGGAGCTCCGGTTTCGACACCACTGTTATGGAAAGAACTTAATCCAAAACTGAATCCTTTAAACTTTACAATTAAAACTATCTTCAAAAGACTTGATAAAAAAGGAGATCTCTGGAAAGGCGTTCTTGGCCCGGGTATAGACATGAAAGAATCGGTAGACAGGATATATGAATCTTATCCCATATTTTCAAGAAAGTAACCTATCCCGGCATTATTATTCATTTTTTAATGGATTTTCTTTATGATATAATCACTCTGTCACCGGCAGATAGTTGTTTTGTTTAGTAATCTTTAATAATACCCGATAAATTATAGGAGAGAGATGATCTTTCAAAACTTTTACTGGAACACCATATTTATCCTGTTCGTATCTTATCTTATTGGTTCCTTCCCGACCGCCTATATAGCCGGAAAAATAAAAGGCATAGATGTCAGCAAAGAGGGTAGTAAAAATATCGGCGGTATGAACACCTTTACCAGTGTAGGAAGGCTTGCAGGAGTAATGGTGATATTTATCGACGTAGGTAAAGGAGCTCTAGCGGCATACCTTGCCGATAAATTTTCGGTTCAAATCTTTGTTCCGATACTTGCCGTTGTTTTTGCATTGATAGGACATAACTGGATGATTTATATTGGCTTCAAGGGTGGGAAAGGAATTGCCACATTTATAGGAAGTCTGCTTTACCTCTCCCCTATATCCTTCCCTTTCCTTTACCTTCTATTTGTACCGATTGCTCTGCTCACACTTAAGGACTCCTATCTCTCGACAGCCTTTGCGTTTTTTATCTTTTCCTTTTTCCTATGGATCTATGAGGAAAGTTTTTGGTGGCTGATTTTTGGATTACTTGTTACTATATTATATAGTATTAAAAGTTACAGCTTATTGAAAACATATTATACTCAACACAGGAGAGATATAAACCCTGTAGTTAAAAGAATATTTAAACCATTTTTCAGGGGAATATAAAATGAAATGTCCGTTTTGTTCAAATCCCGATACCAGGGTAATAGATTCCAGGCTAACCGATTCAAATGACAGTGTGAGAAGAAGAAGAATGTGTGAGAAATGCGGTAAAAGATTTACCACCTATGAAAGACTGGAAAATCAACCCATTGCCGTTATAAAGAAAGATAACACCAGACAGCCTTTTGATAGAAATAAGATATTAAGCGGACTTATCAGGGCATGTATAAAAAGGAATATAAGCACCGAGGTTCTAAACAAAATTGTGGACGATATAGAAAATGAAATTTCCAACATGTCATCCAACGAGATCCAGTCCAAAGAAATAGGAGATCTTGTTTTAAAAAGATTGAAGAATCTCGACAAAGTAGCGTATATAAGGTTTGCTTCTGTTTATAAACAATTCAAAACTATCAGGCAATTTACCAGAGAATTATCTGAACTACAAAAATCAAAATAGGAACTTTGTAATTTTTTACAACTTATACCGCAGCACCGCACCGATACTGCCAGCTTCTGACAATTTCTTATTTCCTTCTATATCCACAATCTCGCAGCCCTGATTTAAAGCATCTTCAACAATCTCATCGACTATGTCATTATAAAATACCGGCTCTCCCCCGCAATAGGGACATTTATCTTTTTTTTCTATGGTAAAATACTGACACGACTCACATATATATCCACTATGAATAAATTGTCTGTCATATATTAAAATCTTTATCTGCTCGGTCATTAAAGACTTTATTACGGCTTCGACCCCAAGCACGCCCATTCCGTTAGGGTTATATTCACTTATAAGTCTTTCCACCAGATTATTTTTGGTTTTAGCCTCGAATCCGTCTATAACCTTATTGGCCTTTTCGTTGATGATAGTAATATTCGAATCAGGTTCGGCATCGATATTTCCGATATGCTTTGACTGCAAATAGCTGTGCAGATAATTAGAAAAATTAGGGATTATTTCTTTCCTGCCCCCTAAAATCAAATAATCAAATTTCTTATCTTTAAAAAGCTCCATTGTCTTTTCATTTATCAGTTTAAAGAAATGATGGAGCTTATCTTCCAGCCTGCCGAGGATCTTTTTCTCCCTTAATGCAGCCTGGCTCCTGAAATTGACCTTTGACGGAACATCGCTTATAAATGCCGCAAGATACTCGCTGATCACGCCAAGGTATATCGAGTAGATTTGTGCCTTTTCTCTATTTAACAGCAGGATCCCATACCTTTTGGAATTATTTATAAGCGACCTTATGTTCTGAGTATGGGGCTTGGGATCTATGATTATTTTTGACCTCATTATTATTGGTATTCTAAATGCCTCCCATAAGCCGTCTCCTGAGGAAAAAATTACAAGGGTCCTTGTAGAATCAGCCTTAAAATTATCATTTACAAAAGATTTAACTCTCTCAAAGATTCCAGATATTTCCTTTTTTTGCCTTCTGTCAAAGTTGATATCAGCTTCCAGTTTCTCCCTTCCGGCGGTAATCATGGAATTTAATCTGGTCTGATACCTTTTTTTTGTAACTCTCGACCGGTCCACTAATAGATAAACACTGACAACCGGTTTCCCGGTAGGAGAATAATTTAATATTGAGTCAATGCCCGATACTTTACCATTTGAATTTATCATAAGAAACTCCTTTTATTACCGTATAATATAATGAATACAGATTCTATCTACGATAGCTTTATTGTTTCTCTAAAAGCTTTGATTTATGATTAAAATTTATTATTATTATACAATATCTATTCAAGAAAGAGAGTATCAATGTTTGGATATATCGGATATAAAATTATCGAATTTATCGTAATTGCAACTCCCTACCCTGTAACATACCTTATTGCAAGGTTCGGCGTCTGGCTCTGGATGCTGACGGGTAAAAACGTTGATGCCGCTAAAAAAAATGTTTCCAAGGTTCTTAATCTCGGTCTGGAAGATAGAGAGACTCGTAGAATAACAACTAAGATTTTTGTAAACTGTGGTAAAAATTTTGCCGATTTCCTGAAATATTCCATTCTTTCCAAAGAAAGGTTAAAACAAAGAGTGGAGATAAAAGGCCTCAAGTACCTTGACGATGCATTAAAAAAAGGAAAGGGCGTGGTTATTTTTACCGCACACATCGGAAATTTTGAATGGGGTGCATGCAGACTGGCCGTAGACGGATACAATATTTGGGGTATCAGCCTTTATAGAAAAAATAAGTTTACCAGAAGATTTTTTGAGCTAAAAAGACTATCCAAAGGAATAAAGACTCTATATATAAATAAAATTTTGAATATTTTTAAAATACTAAAAAATAATGAAATAGTTGCCATACCTTCGGATTGGGATCCTACAGGTCAGGCTGCCAGACCATTTGAATTCTTCGGCAAGACTGCATACCTTCCTACCGGAGCTTTACAAATAGCTTTGAAATCAGGTGCACCGCTGATACCGAGTTTCATCCACAGAAAGGATAAATATAACCATCTCCTGACATTCGAAAGTCCAATAGACCTGATAAGAGAAGGAGATAAAGAAATGTTGATTGCCCAAAATATGAAAAAAGTGATAAAGGTCATGGAGAAATATATTAGAGATAATATTAGCGAATGGGAAATGTTTCATGATATCTGGGGTGAAAAATAAGCTTCGTCATTTACAATTTACATACAATATTATATATATTCTAATGTCGCACAATCTTAAATTTAATTAGTCTTATTAATATACTTAATCACTTGGATAAAAGGAGACTAGAGATCAAAAATAAAACTGATAGATCCGTATCCGGTTTCAATAATCCTAATGAAATATTATGGCATACAAAGTCTATCGAAGATGCCGTAAAGGAACTTGATACTGATATAAAAAGAGGTATAAGCGAAAAAGAATCCGCAGAACGAATCGAAAAATACGGATACAATGAATTGGAAGAAAAAAAAGGACGAACGCCATTCAGAATTTTTATTTCCCAGTTCAATGACTTTATGATTTGGATACTTATTGCGGCCGCATTTATTTCCGGAATAATAATAAAAGAAATTACCGATGCAATAGTAATACTTATCATCCTTATAATAAATTCTGTTTTAGGCTTTGTTCAGGAATTCCGTGCCGAAAAAGCTTTACAGGCTTTAAAAGAGCTTGCTTCCCCTTCAGCGCTCGTAATAAGAGGCGGCCGCGAAAGCAACATCTATTCCAAAAAACTGGTCCCCGGCGATATCATCAAACTGACTGCAGGGGACCTGGTGCCGGCAGATTGCAGGGTCATTGAGCAGGTAAATCTTCAGACCAATGAATCGATACTTACAGGTGAATCGATGCCGGTAGGTAAAACTGTTAATACTCTTCATAAAATAGAACTTCCCACTGGTGATAAAAAAAATATGCTCTTCAGCGGTACCACTATTACAAAAGGCAGATGTATCGCTGTTGTCACAGGTACGGGACAAAATACCGAAATCGGTAAAATTGCCAGTATGGTCCAGGCAGAAGAGGAACAGACTCCTCTGCAAATCGAATTAAAAACCGTGGGAAAGAAAATTGGAATAATATGTCTCGTTATAAGTGCAATTGTCTTTTTATCGGGAATACTCAAGGGTAATTCCATTGCACAAATGCTTCTGGTTGCCGTAGCGCTCGCAGTTGCTGCCATACCTGAAGGACTACCGGCAATAGTCACTGTATCTCTGGCGCTGGGTGTCCAAAAGATGGCAAAAAACAATGCCATTGTCAGAAAGTTAAGCTCTGTCGAGACTCTTGGCGGCGTATCCGTAATATGTACAGATAAGACCGGAACACTTACAGAAAATAAAATGATGGTACGCCGGATTTATGCAGGACTTAAAGAGGTCAGGGACTATAAGGATTTTATAGAAAAATATAATAAAGCCGATATCGGGAACAATAAAATAATCTCAACCATAAAGAACCCCAAAGACTCCCGGGCACTGGAACTCCTGATTAAGAATGCAATTCTCTGTAATGATGCCTACTATGCAAATGCAGAAAGCGGGCAAATAAAAGGAGACCCTACCGAAACCGCTCTTATTGAGATGGGCGGTTTTTATTCTATCGATAAATTTAATCTAGAAAAGGATTACCCCAGACAATTGGAGGAGCCTTTTGATTCCGAACGCAAGATGATGAGTACCATTAATAAAATAGCTGCCGATGAAAACCACAACGGCCACAGGTATATACTTTTTTCAAAGGGTGCTCCCGAAGTGATCACCGGAAAATGCAGCAGAATATTCAAGGATGGGGAAATTGAAAATCTTACCGATACCGACCGGAATGAAATAATTAAAGAAAATCATGCACTTGCCGAGAAGGCGATGAGAAACCTTGCTTTTGCGTTTAAATATCTGGACAGCCTGCCGGATGAGAAAAAAATAAATGAGGCAGAAAAGGACCTTGTATATCTGGGTATAGTCGGAATGATAGATCCGCCGCGGCCGGAAGTATATGATGCCATTAAAAAATGCAAGAAAGCCAATATCAAAATTATCATAGTAACCGGGGATCATAAGATAACTGCCAGAGCCATTGGAGAAGAACTGGGAATACTTGGCCCGTCAGATAAGATTATCGACGGCATGGAACTTGATTCGATGACCGCAGAGGAACTTGAAAAACAGATAGAAGATATAAGGATCTTTGCCAGGGTTTCCCCTTCCAATAAGGTAGATATTGTAGAAGCCCTGAAGAAAAATCAACATATCGTAGCAATGACAGGTGATGGGATCAATGATGCTCCGTCGCTTAAAAAAGCAGATATTGGTGTAGCGATGGGTATCGTTGGAACCGATGTCAGTAAAGAATCAAGTGATATGATTTTAACCGATGATAATTTCGCGACTATAGTAAAGGCCATAAAAGAAGGCAGGATAATATACGATAATCTTAAAAAATTCATATTATTTCTGCTGTCATGCAACATATCGGAAGTTCTTCTTATGTTTATTGCAATAGTTGTGGGTGATTACATTCTATATTTTATTACGGGAGAAAGAGGGCTCCTTTACATTCCACTGCTGCCGGTCCAGATCCTGTGGATGAATTTGATAACCGACGGGCTTCCGGCTATGGCACTGGGAATAGATCCTCCCGAAAAAAATATTATGGATAGAAAAGCTACCAAAAAAAAGGAACAGATTTTGAGCAGGAGAGGACTTGTAACGATCCTCTGGCAGGGTATAATCCTGACCCTGGGGGCACTTTTTATATATTTCGCTGGTCCGAAACTTTTTAATACTCACCACTTGCTTTATGACCGGGAAATTTTTCAAACCTCTGTTTTTACTACCCTGGTTATTACACAGCTGCTTCATACATTCAATTTCCGGTTTGAAAATAAGGGTATATTCAGAAAACATATTCTGGAAAATAAATACTTAAATCTCGCAATAA
This sequence comes from uncultured Actinomycetota bacterium, assembly GCA_964578525.1. Lineage (GTDB taxonomy): Bacteria > Actinomycetota > Humimicrobiia > Humimicrobiales > Humimicrobiaceae > Hydromicrobium. The sequence goes on along the minus strand of CAZODG010000016.1, from coordinate 1,072 downwards.
TCGCATCGGTACTGATGCAGATTGCAATAATCTATGTTCCCTGGCTGCAGAGTGTGTTCCAAACGGCCAGCCTGAACATATATCACTGGCTGTTTATCATAACCTGTTCCATTGTACCGGTTCTAATCATTAACTTTATAAATGAGATAATTTACAAGAGAAAAAAAATCAATACTATTTAGGGAGATGCTTACTTCTCATTTATCTTATAAATAGAGCATCACTATCAAAGTATGAACTAAGAAAATTATTCTCTTCTTCTCATTCTTGCTCTCGCTCTTATGGCTGCCCCGATTACAGTAAAAAACAGCACTATTATTAACAGCACAAGAGCGGTGCCCCATTGCTTGTCCTCCGGTGCATTTGGAAGTTGAGTCGCCAGTACATACAGGTGATATGGAAGAGCCATTACCTGGCTAAAAATCGAATTCGGAAGATTTGGTTGTGAAAAAGCAACTACCGTAAAGATTATAGGCGCTGTTTCTCCGGCTGCTCTGCCGATACCGATGACCGAACCGGTGATTATACCGGGAAGCGCCTGCGGCAGGACTATCCTTACGACAGTCTGCCATTTGTTGGCTCCGAGTGCAAATGAAGCATTCCTGTATGTATCAGGAACACTTTTTAATGCCTCTTCGGTCGCGGTTATGATTATGGGAAGAATAAGAAATCCCAGAGTAAGGGAGCCCGCAAGAATTGATTTGCCAAACTTTAAAAACATGACGAAAAAGCCTAGCCCGAATAATCCGAATACTACCGAAGGGACGCCTGACATATTTATGATCGAGAGTCTTATGATCCTTGTAAGTCTATTTTTCCTGGCATATTCATTTAGATAAATAGCCGAAAACACTCCTATGGGTAAAGCAATTATGACCGTGCCGATTATCAGATAAAGGGTACCTAAAATAGCAGGCAGTATTCCGCCTTCGCGCATTCCCGCACTCGGTTTCTGGGATATAAATTCCCAGCTAAGGGCGGGCCCTCCTTTTATAAAAAGGTATATTATGATGCCAAAAACAAAGCTGATGACTATGATGCTTAAAAAAAGTAATATTGAATACCAGATGTT
>CAZODG010000015.1:0-17389 GCA_964578525.1 uncultured Actinomycetota bacterium | reverse complement strand
ACGGAATAGAATTAGGAGGAGGTTCGATAAGGATAAACGATGTAAATTTACAAAAAAAAGTATTCAAGATACTGGATATAGATGAAAAAAGAATCAGAGAAAATTTTGGATTTCTTACCAGAGCGATGGAGTACGGTACACCTCCGCACGGCGGCCTGGCGCTGGGAATGGATAGATTAATAATGCTGCTTGGAAAGCTGGATAGCATAAGAGATGTGATAGCTTTTCCAAAGACACAATCTGGGGTATGTATGCTTACCGGTTCGCCCTCAAATGTAACTGAAGAACAATTAAAAGAAGTCTCCATTAAAATAATTGAAGAGGAAAGCAAATAATCATTTTTTGACGGTTACTGGCTAAAATTTGGTAAAATCCGGCTTTATTGAATAAACTATTCAATTATGATAACATCACTACCGGGTACTCTATTTATATCGTAATTAAAGTTAAATTTTTGTGCCAACAAATTTACATTGGAAGCTTAAACTCTGACTGTGGCTTAAATGCCCATGTAACAATGGGACTTATAAAGCAGACAGGAGAGCATCCACCTGCTGAGAGCAGGGCGCAAAAAACTTCCTCTAGTTACGACTAAATGGAGTATCCATTTTATTATCGAATATCAATCTATGGTTAATTATATGGACATAAGAAAAGTATTTCTGGATTATTTTAAGAAACACGATCACCTGATACTTCCCTCATCCGGTCTTATTCCGCAGGATGATCCCAGTGTACTTTTAACGACCGCAGGAATGCAGCAATTCAGACCATATTATCTGGGAATTAAAAAACCTCCGGCAAAGAGAATTGCTACGGTACAAAAATGTTTCAGAACAAGTGATATCGATAATGTAGGTTATACTGATAGGCATCTCACGTTTTTTGAGATGCTGGGCAATTTTTCATTCGGGGATTATTTTAAAAGAGAAGCTATAGAATATGCACTTGACTTCATTGTAAATATTCTTAAAATTTCCATAAAAAATTTAAGTGTGGCTGTATTTGATGGAGACGAGTATATACCTTCGGACCTGGAATCCATAGAATACTGGAAAGAGAACGGAATAAGCCCTGCTAAAATATATAAGTTCGGAAAGAAAGAAAATTTCTGGGGTCCTGCGGGGGAAACGGGTCCCTGTGGTCCATGTTCCGAAATATACTATGATTTTGGGAAAGAACATGGATGTGGAAAAAAAGATTGTGATCCTAATTGTGACTGCGGCAGATTTCTTGAGATATGGAACCTCGTTTTTACACAATATAATTTCAATGGCGAAAAGTATGATGAATTGCCTCAAAAGAATATAGATACCGGAATGGGTCTTGAGCGGATAATGGCGGTCCTTAACGGGGCACCTTCGGTCTTTAAGACTTCTTTATTTGAAACGATAATGAAAGAAATAGGGAGAATATCAGGGAAAGAAGATCATTTTAACCGGGGCAAAAATAATGATGCAGTATTTAAAAAGAGTGCAAGGATAATAGCGGATCATACAAGAGCTATTTACTTTTTGATTTCCGACGGAGTGGCACCTTCTAATCTGGGAAGAGGTTATATTTTAAGAAGAATAATCAGGAGAGCAATAAGATTTGGCAGATCCATTGGAATCGAAAATTATTTTTTAAATGATATTGGCCAGCTGGTAATAAGAGAATATTCAAAAACATATCCAGAACTGCTGGGGAAAAAAGATTTTGCATTTAAATTGGTAAGGGATGAAGAAAAGAGATTTATGGAAACATTAAAGGAAGGTAGTAAGGTTCTGGCCGGTAAAATCAGCAATATCAAAAAGAATAAAGAAAAATACCTTGATCCGGAAGATGCTTTCAGGCTTTATGATACGTATGGTTTTCCTGTCGAACTGACAGTTGAAATATTGGATGAAAATGACCTAAAGCTGGATATTGAAAAGTTTTATGATTATTTGACGAAACATACTGAAAAATCAAGGGAAAGGGTCTCGTTCGATAAAAAAATAGATATAAATCTGGAACTGTATAACAAAATAAATAAAAACCTTGACGTAATATTTGCCGGGTATCAAAAGAATGTATTGAAAACAACAATTGAAAATATCATAAAAATCAGTGATTCAAGCAAAATAGAACTGGTATCCGGACTATCCGAAGGAGAAAAAGGTGAATTGATTTTAAGGGAAACTCCGTTTTACGGTGAAAAAGGCGGTCAGATAGGAGATAGGGGTATCATTAAAAAAGGAGAAAATATATTTGTGGTAGAAGAAACCAAGGTCCCGGTTGAAGGAATTTATACTCATAAAGGGGTTTTAAAGAAAGGCCAACTAAAAATAGGAGATGAGGTAAATGCTGAAGTCGACCATATTTATAGAAAAAATATAAGCAGAAACCATACAGCAACACATCTTCTTCACTGGGCGCTGAGGAATGTATTTGGCAATGAAGTAAAGCAAGCCGGTTCTTATGTGGGAGAGGATCGATTCAGATTCGATTATTCTATTTATAATGCACCGGCTAAAGAAAATCTTAGAAAAGTAGAAAGAATGATAAATGAGAAAATCCAGGCCAATGACTCGGTTCGCTGTTTTGAAACCACAAGAGAATTTGCAGAGGAAATAGGGGCAATGTCTTTATTTGAAGAGAAGTATGGCAAATTCGTAAGAGTAGTAGAGATTAATAATTACAGTAGGGAATTATGCGGTGGTGTCCATGTTGTAAGAACAGGGGATATAGGCATGTTTAAGATTACGTCAGAAACCAGCATTGGAGCCAATTTAAGAAGAATAGAAGCAGTAACGGGTATGCATGCATATAATTATCTGGAAGAAAAGGAAGAGATATTGCGTAAAGTCTCTTTCAGCCTGGAAGTAGAAGATAATAAAATACAGGATACCCTGGAAGATGTTAAAAATAATTTAAATAAAAAAGAAGAAGAACTACTGATGCTGAAAGTAAAAATTGCTAAAAAGGAAATCATGGATAAATCCGGTTACGATTCTTCGGCAAGGGGATTAAAAATAATTGCCTTTGATTTTTCGAAATCTGAGGTTACAACCGGGATAGATATTAATAAAATGGGGATAGTAGGCGATGAGATAAAGGATCATTTCAAAGGAGCAAATACTTTTATTGTTTTTGGAAATATTTTAAATAATAAACCGGTAATGATCCTGCAAGCGACAGAAGATCTGTTAAAAAAAGGCATAGATTGCGGTAAGATTGCCGGAGAAGTCAGCCGAAAATTAAAAGGAGGAGGCGGAGGCAAGCCCACCTTTGCTCAGATAGGCGGTTCGGATGCCCGTTCCCTTGGCAGTGCGATAGATTTTGTAAAGTCCGCGGTTTTGGATATCTTAAGAAAAGAAAAATGAAAATTCTGGGATTGGATATAGGAGATAAAAGAATAGGAATTGCAGTTTCTGATGAACTTGAGATCATATCTACACCACTCGGAGTAATCGAAAATGATGAAAAAGTTGGAGAGAAAATCAGGGGAATCATAAATAAAAATAATATAAAAAAAGTAGTAGTGGGAATGCCCTACACCCTTAAGGGATCAGTGGGTGATCAGGCAAGAAAGACCATTGGTTTTGTAGAGAGTACGATTAAAAATATGAATGTAGAAGTTGATTATATAGATGAAAGATATACCACAAAAATCCCTTTAAAGCTTTTCGCCAAACATTCCAAAAAGAAAGTGCTCGATAAGTTTTCAGCAGGTATAATTCTGGAAGATTATTTAAGAAGAAAAAAAGGAAAAATCAAAAATGCCAAAAAATATATTTAAAACTGTCGGCAATCTTATAGTTCCGCTTATAGTATTATCTATGTTTTTATTCTATCTGACTTCATGCAACATTTTTAATGAAGAAGACGAAAATTCTGTTCCCCCCGGAACAGAAGTAGAATTTGAAATAACAGAAGGAATGACCCTGAGCCGGGTAGCCGAACTTTTGGAAGAAAAAGGGATTATAGATAGCGCGTTCCTTTTTAGGTTGTTTGCGCAGCAAAGAGACAAAGAGGGAAGTTTGATACCGGGCATATATATACTTGAAGCGGGTTCGGAGCAAGAAGAAATTCTTACCATAATAACAGCAGCTCCCACAGTGGTGACCTATAAATTTACAATTCCTGAAGGTTTTACCGTAAAAGAAATCATAGAAAGGGTAGTTCAAGATATACCTTTTATTGGACAGGAAGATATGGAGCAGGCTGCAAATATAACTAATTATGATTATGATTACTTAAAGGATGCAGAAAGTCTTGAGGGATTTCTGTTCCCGAAGACATATGAGATTACGATAGATTATTCTGCCGGGAATGTTATTGAAATGATGCTTGCACAGTATCAGTTTGAAACCGGGAGCCTCGATTATTCACTTGCAGATAATAAAGGTTTCAGCCACTATGACATACTTAAGATCGCATCAATGATAGAAAGAGAAGCTTATATATCCGAAGAAAGAGAATTGATTTCCGCAGTAATGCATAACAGGTTAGATATTGAAATGAGTCTGGGTATAGACGCTACCTTAAGTTATCATTTAGACAAGGGTGAGGAAGAGTTGACTGAGAGTGATTTGCAGACTGACACGGAGTATAATACCAGACTATATGCCGGATTGCCGCCAACTCCTATCTGTAATCCCGGTCTGGCCTGTATTGAAGCAGCTCTAAATCCCAAACCAGACGCAGAATATTTATATTTCAAGATCACAGATACCGAGAATCACAGGCATTCATTTTTTAATACTTACCAGGAATTCCTGGATGCAGAAGTTAAATAGCAATAAAGCAATAAAAAATTTAATAGAAGAAAAGAAATTATTACGCAGGTTACAGAAGAAAGCAGAACTGGGAAAAATACCAATAATTGATATAACTGCAGGTAAATTTCTTGAAATGATCTGTTTTTCTATCCAGCCAAAAAATATTCTTGAAATCGGGTGCGGAACGGGTTTTTCATCTTATTTTCTTATAAAAAATCTAAAAGATGGTTCCTACACGGGAATAGATTTAAACAGGGAAAGAATCAGAGAAGCAAAAAAATTCATCGTGAATAAATTTGCGGAGAAAAAAATCCAGTTTCTGACAGGTAATGCTTTAAATATAATACCCGGTCTCAAAAGTAAGTTTGATCTTGTATTTATAGATGCGGCAAAATATGAGTATCCTCTCTACTTAAAAGCTGTTAAAAATAAGTTAAAACCAGGAGCAATGATAATTGCCGATAATATATTTTATGGCGGTAAGACTTTTAAAAAGGAAATAAACCGGCATGATTTAAAAAGTGTAAAAGGGATAAAGGAATATATTGATCACATAAGTAATTCCAATAGTTTCAGCAGTTGTTTTATCGATATTGGTGATGGTATATCAATAACAGAATTTTATGAGAAATAGACTATAAAATCATGATAAAAAATAAAAAAATACCCGAACTTCTTGTACCTGCAAATAATCTGAATATTTTGAAATACGCAGTAAGCTATGGTGCAGATGCTGTATATGTGGGAGGAAAAGAATTTAATTTAAGGAGCATCAGAGGAAATTTTACACTTCTTGAACTTGAAGAGGGAGTGGAGTATGCACATAAAAATGGTGTTAAGATCTATTTTACCCTTAACTCGATAGTCTATGAAAACGAACTTTCCCGGTTAAAGAGATATGTTAAAAAATTAAGAGATATAAACATTGACGCGATGATAGTATCCGATCTTGGAGTCCTGGAATTAATAAAAGAATTTATTCCGGAGATGAAAATACATATAAGCACACAGTCGAATATAAACAATCACCTTGCAGTAAATTTTTTAGCAAGACTTGGAGCAAGCAGGGTAAATCTGGCAAGAGAAATAAGCTTTCACGATTTAAAAATTATTATGGAGAAAACGAATATCGAAATCGAGATATTTGTACATGGTGCTTTATGTATTTCTTATTCCGGAAGATGTATGTTGAGTAAATATATGACCGGACGTGATGCAAATAAAGGAGAGTGCACGCACAGTTGCAGGTGGAAATATTATTTAATGGAAGAAGAAAGAGCAAATCTATTTTTTCCGGTTGAGCAGGATAAGAAAGGAACTTATATATATAATTCGAGAGACCTTTGCCTGCTCGAAAAATTAAAATTACTGGTAGATGCGGGTGTGGATGCATTGAAAATAGAGGGAAGGATGAAGACGGAAAATTATGTGAGTCTTATGACGTGGGTTTACAGAAAGGCACTCGATTATATTAAAAATGATAAATTTACTACCGATAAAGTATCCTATCTGAACTGTGAGCTGGATAAATGTACGCATCGTAATTTTACCCGGGGATTTATGTTCTCAAAGGATAAAAGCGAACTTGAGAATAACGAAAATGTAGGTTATATAACAAAATACAGATTTATCGGAGTTTATCATGATTTCAATGCCGAGCATAACGGACCCACCATAAGTGTGAAGAACCAGTTCAGAGCCGGAGAAGTCGTGGATATTCTACAGCCCCATAAGGATCCTGAAAAGTTTAAAATTGGAAAATTAATATCGGTTCCTGATAAAAAAGAAATAGAATACGCAAATCCAAATGATCGTGTTATCTTGTGCGGTCTGGGCAAAGTAAGCCCATTTTCGATTTTCAGAATTAAAAGTATCGGGATTTAGAATATATGGTGCTAAAATATAATAAAAGTTATAAAAGTTTAAGAAGTTGAAAATATAAAAGTTTTTTAGTATTATTATAATAATTAATTTAAAAGATATATGATTGAAAATATTAAAACTTATGAATTAGCGCTATCGGGCAGAGTACAGGGTGTAGGTTTCAGATATTTTGTAGAATCAATAGCCGGAAGATTTGGTATTACCGGTTTTGTAAAAAATACTCCTGACCGAAAGGTGGAAGTGGTCTGCCAGGGGGAAGAAGAGGATCTGAAGAAATTTGTAGATGAAGTAAAGAAAGGCCCGTCGTTTTCCGTAGTAACAGATGTCAGGATAGAAGAAATTAAAGATAGCAAAAAATATAACATATTCGACATCAAGTTTTGATGTTATCGTTATAGCAATAATAATAGCAAGAGATATAGATAAAATGATTAGTTCCGGTACAAAAGTAATAGCGCTTATCGGTAATCCGATAGAGCATAGTCTATCTCCGAAGATTCAGAATTATTTTATAAGAAAATACTCCAGGGATGCTGTTTATCTATCATTCGAAATTAAAAGAGAAGATGTCAGAGAAGCATTCAATGGTGCGAAAAAATTGGGTATATTTGGATTGAATGTAACTATGCCCTACAAAGAAGAAGTATTCGGATTAATAGATAATCCCGATTGCGTTTCATCGATTATCAAATCTGTAAATACCGTAAAATTCAATCAAAAAGAAAATATTTCTGAAGGTTTTAATACTGATGTTGGAGGCTTTTTGATATCACTGGACAAAAATAATTTCAGATGGACAGGAAGCCAGTGTCTTGTCATAGGCGCAGGCGGTGCCGCAAGAAGCACCATTTATGGAATGCTTCAGAAAAAAATCAAAAGGATATTTGTTTACAATAGAACCCCAGTGAAAATAGCAGATATCATAAAAGATTTAAAATCTTCAGGAAGTGAAAAAATTAAAGCTTTAAATAGCATTAATGATATAAGCGATGAAATAAAGAATATTGATTTGATAGTCAACTGTACCCCGGTTGGGATGGATATAGGATCGAATAAAGATATGCTGCCTGTACCGGAAAGCTGGAACCTAAAGGGGAAATTTATTTTTGATATGATCTACAGGCCGGTAGAAACAAAATTTTTAAAGAAAGCCAGGGAAGAGGGGGCAATGGCTTTAAGCGGTATAGATCTGCTGATAAATCAGGCAGCATTATCTTTTAAGATCTGGTTTGGCATATTACCGGGGACAGATGATATAAAAGAAATAGTTTTACGTAGTATTTAAAAATCATTATAAAATAAAAGAAAGAATAACGGGGAAAAATATGGATATAAATGATATTTTGCTTGAATCTATAAAAAATAACGCATCAGATTTGCATATCGTATGTATTCTTCCTCCGACAATAAGGGTTCACGGGGAGCTTATAAAACTTGAAAAGTTTGGAGATATCACCCCTGAAATATCGGAGAAAATCCTTACAGGAATATTAAACGATGAACAGAAAAAAAGGCTTAAGGAAAGACTCACAGTAGATTTCTCTTATACAATGGCGGGTCAGGGAAGATTCAGGTGCAGTTACTACTATCAAAGAAATTCGCTGGCTGCTGCGTTCAGATATATTTCAAGAGAAATACCAGGCATTGAAGAATTGAATCTACCAAAGCAAATCGAAGAGTTTGTAAATTATCCCAGAGGCCTGGTCCTGGTAACAGGTCCTACCGGGTGCGGTAAATCGACCACACTTGCTTCTATTATAGACATGATAAATAAAAGCAGATCCGCAAATATTATAACAATAGAAGATCCGATAGAATACTTATTTACACATAAAAAAAGCATCGTCTCCCAGAGAGAAGTATTAACCGATACCCACACATTTGAAGAGGCACTTAAATATATTTTAAGAGAGGACCCGGATGTCATAATGGTGGGGGAAATGAGAGATCTGGAGACAATATCGAGTACGCTTACGGCCGCAGAAACGGGCCATCTTGTATTTTCGACTTTGCATACCCAGGATGCACCACAGACAATTGATAGAATCATAGATGTTTTTCCGACACATCAGCAAAAGCAGGTCAGGGCTCAATTAGCAGGGACCTTAAAAGCAGTTCTTGTACAGCAATTGATACCCAACAAGGACAAAGATGGGAGGTTACCTGCAACCGAGTTGATGTTTGTTAATGATGCTATAAAGAATATGATCAGAGAAGTCAAGGTACATCAGATTTATTCGGCGATACAGGCCAGCGGGAGAAGAGGGATGATGACCATGGATATGTCGCTTGCGAATCTTTATAAAGAAGGTAAAATTACTGAAGAAACAGCATTAGAAAAAGCACATAATACAGATGAAGTAAAAAGAATGCTCAATGGTTGATATTTATCCCGCAATAGAGAAGACGAAGGTCAATAATTATGTCATCATATAATTACACGGTCAGAGATTCAAAAGGCGAAAAAATAGCAGGTACTATTGATGCTAATACGCAGGATTCAGTCATATCGAAGTTAAAAGACATGGGTTACTTTATAGTCAGCATTGATAGAACTAAAGAAGAGAAAATCAAATTTAAAAATAAAACAATAAGTTTCAGTTTTTTTAACCGCATCAAAATCAGAGATCTGGTTATTTTTACAAGGCAGTTCGCAACTTTGATTTCTTCCGGGATGTCGCTACTGGAATCTCTTATAGTTCTGGAGAAGCAGACTACAAATACAAAATTTAAAACTATAGTTTCTGAAATTAGAATGTATATAGAATCCGGGCACTCTCTTTCGGAGTCAATGGAAAGGCACCCTAACATTTTTAATAGATTGTATGTAAATTTGATACGGGCCGGGGAAGCAGGAGGAGTGCTGGATAGGACCATGAATGATCTGGCCGAATTTCTGGAAAAAGAAGAAGAAATCAAGCTGAAAATAAGAAATAAGACTGCTTATCCAAAATTTGTTCTCGCATTTGCAGTTGTTATATCCATGGTGATAATAATATTTCTGGTCCCCTCTTTTCAGGGAATATATAACGAATTAGGGGCAGAACTGCCGATGATTACCCAGGTAGTTATATCCATAGGAAATTTATTTAAGAAGTTTTATTTCTACATTATTTTATTTGTAGTAGTGTTCGGGGGAAGATATTTATTCCGCAGATTTGTAAGAAGTCCCAGGGGAAGATATCTTATGGACAGGATAAAAATACATATTCCCAAATTCGGGGATCTTTTTAAAAAAATGTCTTTATCAAGATTCAGCAGGCATTTTGGTATACTGCTGGCTACTGGAGTTCCCCTGTTAAATTCCCTGGAAATTGCAAAGGGAGTTGCAGATAATGTGTTGATTGATAATGCGCTTGAAAAAATCAGAAAAGGTATAAGAGAGGGAGAAAATATTTCCGATTCGATGTCAGATATGGAAGTATTTCCTCCTATGATGGTGCAAATGATCGCGGTGGGGGAAAGAACAGGTACCCTTGATGAAATGTCTTCCAGGATCGCCGATTTTTATGAGAAAGAAGTGTCAAATTCCATAGATGTACTGGTTACCATACTGGAACCTATTATGCTTCTGGTTGTAGCTTTATTTATAGGTATGATTGTCATATCAATGTATCTTCCGATGTTCAACATATACCAGAACATGTAATATATAATAAATCAATCAATTAATCTCAAAAATAATTATTAAATAAGTATTTTTGTTTTTTTTAGATATTTATAATTTATTATTGCAATTTATAATAATTCAATATATACTTATCTAACAATAGAAATATAAATATTCTAAAAATATTATTAAATATATGTTTGAAATATTTATTAATAAGTATAATATAATAAAGTACAATAAATAAATTAATTTTTTATTAAAAAGAGGAGGTAGAAAAAAATGAAATGGCTATATAGAAATCTATATAGAAAGCAAAAAGGCTTTACACTCGTAGAACTTATGGTAGTAATTATCATAATCGCAGTTCTTACAGCCATTGCAGTTCCCAGCTATATGGCTTTAAGAAACAGAGCAAGAACAGCAGCGGCACAGAGTGAAATGAAAAACATAGCTACAGCACTTGAACTGTATAATGCAGATAACGATACATATCCAGCAGTAGCTACATGGAATACAGATCTGCAAACCGGTGGGTATATGAATCCTGTACCGACAGAGGACCCCTGGGGTACGGTAGGCGGTTATGTTTATACATCAACTGATATTACTACGACTTATACATTGACATGTGCACGCGCCGATCCTGATGTAGTAATAACAGATGGGCAGTTTGTGGAAGAAGAGGAAGAAGAATAAGGATAGATAAAATCATATATTGAAAATAGGATTAAAACAAAAAAAGGGGTAGTCAAAAGCTACTCCTTTTTTTTATACCTTTCTCTCTCTTTTCTTAACTATTAAAATAAAAAATATCATTGAATATGTGTGTATTTAGATTAATTTTTATCATTAAGACATAAAAGATATGGATCCAGTGATTTTTTTTCAAAATTATTATTCATTTATAATAGATATAGCAATATAATGTAGAAAAGCACTCAACAATTTTAAAGATTTTCAATTAAGCAGCAAATAAAGTAATAGTTGGGATGGAAATAGCAAAAGCAGCTTTCTACATAATTTTCTTCATTACAGGATTGGTTGCAGGCAGTTTTCTGGGAGTTGTCGCATATAGACTGCCCCGCGGGCTTTCCATTATAAAACCCGCATCTTTTTGTTCCAGCTGTAAAAAGAAAATTCCTTTTTATGATAATATACCGGTATTATCATTTATCATATTTAAAGGCAGGTGCAGATATTGTAAAAATAAGATTCCGGTAAATAATCTTCTGATAGAAATAATGACCGGGATATTGTTCCTCGCAAATTATATCTTTTTTGGGCTGACAGTTAGAACTCTTTTGGGTATAATCTTATGTAGCGTACTTATAGCGATATCTTTTATTGATATAGATTTCAGGATAATTCCTAATGTAATAATATTGCCGTTTACACTGGTAGGACTGGCAATAAATATCATACCGGATTTGCCGCGATGGTGGATGCCTCTGGCATACAGTCTGGGAGCTTTTTTATTTATGCTTATAGTTCATTTGATATACCCAAAAGGAATGGGAATGGGGGATGTCAAATTGAGTCTTATGATAGGGGCTTTTCTAATTAAAGATGTGATTGCAGCTCTATTTATGGGATTTCTGGCAGGGACGATATATGGCGTCTTTCTGATAATCGTAAAAAAAAGAAAATTAAAACAGGCGATTCCCTTCGGACCATTTATATCTTTGGGCAGTATTGTGTCTTTATTTTGGGGTAATAATATCTTAAAATGGTATATAAGTTTTTTTAATTAAAAAGAGAACTGGACTTTCATGCTTTCTGTCGGATTAAATTTAAGTTCCAACCGCATATATATAATTGAACTGTTAAAATCTGGAAAAAATCATGCAATAAGAAAAATGATCAGATCGGACCTACCTGGCGGCTGCATCGAAAGAGGAGAAATACAGGACACGGATATTCTTGCCAGAAGCTTGAAGGATATATGGAGGAAATACAGGATCTCTGACAGGAAAGTATTTATCGGGATTTCAAATCAAAAGGTGATCGCAAAAGAGATAAAGATACCGGTTATAGATGACACTGAAATAGATAATTCTATCAAATTTCAAATCAATGATTTTATTCCCATAGCAAAGAACAATATTGTTTATGATTACTATGTTGTAGAGAAAGGAGAAGACTACTCCAAACTAATGCTTGTAGGAGCCATGAAGAGTATGATCGATGATGTGGTAAAAAGTTTTAAAGGTGCCGGACTTCTGGCACAGGCGATAGATCTGAATTGTTTTTCCCTGTACAGAACCGTAGATTATATAAATGGTTTAGAAAAAAGTACCAAAAATAAAATCTCAGGTGCTACTTGCGTGGTACACCTTGGACTTGAGATGTCGATTCTTGAAATGATCCAGGATGATAATTTAAAATATCCAAGATTTACTCCTACTTCCATAAGGAATTTTATCGAAGGTATTTCCAAAGAAATAAAAAAAGATAATAAATACTATGAAGAGATAATCTCAGAATTTGATTTTAAATCCTTTCTTGTTAATAAAAAAACTGGTACAGGAAAGGTAAAAAAAGAGACCCAAAAATCGGAAAAAGATAATAATCGGAATCCAGAGGATGACATAGATATAACAAAAATCATGAAGGACAACGCAGATAAGATAATAGAAGAAATCAAGTTGTCGGTAGAACACTTTTTGCAGGAGAATCCTAAATACAAAGTAGAGAAAGTGATTTTAACTGGTGAATATTTAAAAAATATCGATAAATATATAGAACAGGAAATAAATTATAAAGTAGAGATATTGAATATTGCGGATTATTTTACATTGAAATATTTAAATAATAATCCGCAATATAAAGGTAAGAATCTAAACTATTTTTTGGATCCTTTAGCTATAGGCATGGCACTCAGGGGTTTAAATAAATGAAGACCATAAACCTTCTCCCAAAAGAAGAAAAAGTAAGAGATGTCAAAGGTATAGTATTGAGCGCAGCGCTGGTGCTGTTTACGATAATCATGATAGTTCTGGTCATTTTCTCTGTATTCTTATTTGATATCAGTAACTATCTTACTCCGAAATTGAATGATTATAAAATGGTAAACATGCAGCTTTATAATTATGTTACCAAACTTAATGCGTACAATGAATTCAAAGAAAAAGTAAAAACCAAAGCAGAAATACTGGGATCTTTACAAAAAGAAGAATTATTATGGTCCGAGGTTCTTTATGATTTCGGAGAGAGAATACCAAAAAATGCTTATGTTAATTATATAGAAGGGAGCAGCGGAACTTTCTATGATTTAATTTCGGAAACCGGAGGAGAGAATCAGAGCGATGTAAATAAAATATTATTTTTTACTGTCGGAGGATATGCTGCCAATTTTACGGATATAACGAAATTGTTTGTAGAAATCAGGAATATGCCCGGTATAGGGGAGGTGTGGATAAATAATATCAGCAAGAATTATATTGCAGAACCAGGTATAGATGTCCTGTCTTTTAATATAAGCGCATATCTGGATATGAGCTCTTACCTTGAGAATCTGGAAGTTGAGGAAACAACGGAGATACCTGATGAAGGAACAGGCGGAGAGGAAGATCTTATGGAATTGGAGATGCAGTCATTAGGCGAATAGCGGGGATTATTTTTATTTAAATATGAGTAATAATTTTAAAATAATTTTAATAGTATCGATCTTTCTTTTGAGCGTTTTGCTGGTATTTTTGTTTATTGTTCCAAATTTTTCTACCAGTATGGCAACAAATACAGCAATAGAGAAAGAAAGGCAGGATAATAAGACATTCAACGAGACGCTTAAATCTTTAATTTCGGTAAGAAATGAGTACTATGCACTGAGTGCCGAGTATCAAAAATATTCATTGCAGCTTCCATCCGATAATGATATTAGTATTTTTACAAACGAAGTTTATGATATCGCAAATTTTTCAGATGTAGTTATTTATTCTATTGATTATAGGGATAAATCCAATGTCGAAGAGAGGGAGGGAGAATCGGGGAAAATTACAATAGAGACGAATATGATACTGGAGGGCTCTTATTATAATGTAATGAATTTTATTAAAACTATGGAGAGAATGCCCAGGATAGTAATAATCAGGGATATAATAATACAATCGAATGAAAATGATTCCGATAGTTTAAGTGCTTATATTACAGCAGAACTATATTATGAGGTTTAAGTGACAACAGCTAAGATTAAAAAGATAAGAAAATTATTAGTTATTACTATTACCGTAATATTCTGTATGATACTGATTATATATATTTCGGGTTGTTCTGTTTACAGCATGATAAAAGAAACATATACGGGAAGCGAAGAGGCTCCGGAATTACCGGAAATTAAAATAGATGAAGAGGAAATTCAGGAAATCGGTAAAAGTGATAAGGATATTAAAAAAAGTTATGATATAGAAAGTGAAATCGATCTTGAAGATGAATCAGCAAGGAATCCGTTCAAACCATTCTTTATACGAGATGAAGAAGAAGGGGAGAAAAATGTGCTGAAACTTGAGGAAATTTACACCAGGGATGAAGTAGAATATGCAGAAATAAATCTAAATGACTTTACTTATGAAGTAAAAGAAACCGATATCCTTTCGGATATTTATCTGGTGAAGGCAATAAATGCTGATTCGGTGGCGTTGCTTAAGGGAGATGAAATAATAAATATTTCTATTGATGAAATCATTTACGATTAGGAGTTGACAATTTTGAGATACTTAACTGCAGGCGAATCTCATGGCAAAGGACTTGTTGGAGTCATAGATGATTATCCCTCAGGAGTTATAATCGGAATAAATTTTTTGAATGACGAACTTGCAAGGAGGCAGAAAGGATTTGGCAGAGGTCAAAGAATGGCCATTGAGAAAGATACCATTGAGATTATTTCCGGTGTAAGAAAAGGTAAAAGCATCGGATCGCCTATTTCTTTTATCATTCAAAACAAAGACTGGAGCAGCTGGAAAGAGATAATGGATATAAATCCGGTACGCTCCGACGATAAAGATTTAAAAAATAAATTATTAAATCCCAGACCTGGACATGCCGATCTTACGGGTTATTTGAAATACAGACCGGACGACATAAGAGATGTAATAGAAAGAAGCAGTGCAAGGGAAACTGCGGCAAAAGTTTGTATTGGCGGATTTGCCAAGATCTTATTAAAACTGCTGGGAATAAATGTATTCAGTTATGTAAATCAAATCGGTAAAATAACTCTAAGCAAAGACATAGAGCTAAACGGTAATATATTAAAAGAGATCGAGCGATCCGAAGTGAGATGTCCCGACAATGATACAGGTAAAAAAATGAAGGAAGAAATAATCAAAGCCGGGGAGCAGGGAGACAGCCTGGGAGGTAAATTTAAGGTAATATCAACAGGGGTACCCGCTGGCCTTGGTTCATATTCGCAGTGGGACAGAAGAATTGACGGAAAGATAGCGGGGGCATTCATGAGTATTCCTGCTATAAAGGCAATTGAAATAGGTGATGGATCTAATGTGTCGGGTAAAACTGGAACTGAATTTCATGATGAGATCCATTATAAAAGTGGAGCTGGGTTCTATAGAAAAACAAACAGGGCTGGAGGAATAGAAGGCGGAATGACAAATGGTGAGTCAATAGTAATAGGGGCATGGATGAAGCCCATCCCTACGACTGCTAAAGGTCTGCATACTGTTAATATAAAAACAAAAAAAAGTGAAACAAGCTTAAAGGAAAGGTCCGATATATGCGCGGTCCCCAGTGCATCTATTGTCGGCGAGGCGGCCCTAGCCATAGAAATTCTTAATTGCATACAAGAAAAATTCGGAAGAGACAACATAGACGAAATTTTGGAAAATTATAACAGTTATAAAAGGTATCTTGAAAAAGTCTGATGTCAATATGGATTTCAAAAACATTTCTCTTATAGGTTTTATGGGATCCGGGAAGAGTACGGTAGGAAAAATTCTTGCAGAAAAACTGAGACTGCTATTTATTGATCTGGATAAAGTAATTGAATTGGACCAGGAAAAAGAAATCAGCGATATCTTTAAAATATACGGTGAGAAATATTTCAGAGAATTAGAAACCAGGGTCATTAAGAAAATATATAAAAATAAAAATTGTGTTTTTGCCTGTGGAGGCGGTGTGGTAAAAAGAAAAGAAAATATGGATTTAATCAGTGAAAATAGTCTGGTCGTGTATTTGAATGTTTCAACCGGAGATTTAATTTACCGGCTCAAAGAAGCAAAGGGCAGGCCGCTAATCGACGTAAAAAATAAAGAAGAGTCCATAGAAAGAATGATGAAGGAAAGAGATGCCCTTTACAGGAAATATGCACATATTATTATAAATAATGATAATGATAACTCAGATCAAACTTCAGATAAGATACTTGCAGAGATTAAAAGATAAATAGATGAGAATTATTAACGCTAAAACCAAAACCAGAGATTATCCTATATATATAAGTCAACAGTTCGGTGAACATTTCCCATTGCTTGTAAGGAAGAATTTTAAAGATTCCGAAAAAATTGTACTTGTGACCAATGACAAAGTGTTTGGAATATATGAAAGTAAAATAAAAAATACATTGGGGAAATGTTCTCTGCCTTATGAAATAGTGATTATTCAGGATGGTGAGGAATATAAAAATTTAAAAAGCGCTAATTATATATTCGGGAAACTTGTTGATTTCAATGTGCATAGAAATGATATTATAACAGCATTTGGGGGAGGAGTAATAGGGGACCTGGCTGGTTTTGTGGCTTCGACTTATCAAAGAGGGACCAGGCTCATACATTGCCCTACGACCATTGTCAGTCAAACCGACAGCAGCATTGGCGGAAAGGTTGCTATAAACTACAGCGGAATAAAAAATATAGTAGGGAGTTTTTATCAGCCTCATATGATATTTATCGATCCAACATTTAACCATACCCTTGAAGAAAAGCAAATCATAAACGGTTTGGGTGAAGTTGTGAAATATGGAATAGTTTTCAAAAAAAAGATACTGGATGGACTGTCTAAAAGTATCGAAGATAAAAAAGAAGATAGATTGTTCGAAATGATCAGGTCGGATATTTTTAGAGAAATAATTTACATGTGCTGCAGCATAAAAGCAGAGGTGGTTCGGAAAGATGAATTTGATATAAGTTATAGAAATCTTCTT
>CAZODG010000014.1:0-17678 GCA_964578525.1 uncultured Actinomycetota bacterium | reverse complement strand
TTGCTTCCGGAGGGTTCCAGTTTTTCATTCTTTCTTTGATTTCCTCATCACTGACAAGAAGATTTATCTTTTTTTCAGGTATATTTATTTCAATTATGTCTTCTTCCTTTACTATGCAGATCGGGCCCCCTGCCTGAGCTTCCGGTGATATGTGACCAATAGAAGCTCCTCTTGTGGCACCGGAAAATCTTCCGTCCGTGATCAGGGCAACTTCTTTATCCAGTCCAATTCCTGCTATGGCCGATGTAGGAGCAAGCATTTCTCTCATTCCCGGTCCTCCTTTAGGGCCTTCATATCTTATTACTACCACATCTCCTGAATTTATTTTTCCGTTCATTATAACTTCAAGAGCTTCTTCTTCGCTGTCGAATACCCTCGCTTTTCCTTTATGATTATACATCGAAGGATCCACGGCTGATTTTTTGACAACACACCCATCGGGTGCAAGATTCCCATATAAAGCTGCGATACCCCCGTCTTTTAAATAAGGATCCGAAACTTCTCTTATAACCTCTTTATTTAAAATATCCGCCCCGGATATATTCTCTTTTACTTTTTTACCGCTTACGGTTTCAAGGTCGCCATTTATCAGGTTATTTTTTAAAAGCTCATTCATAACAGCTTCTACCCCGCCGGCCCCATATAAATCTTCCATATGATATTTGCCTGCAGGGCTTATTTTACATAAGTTAGGAGTCCTGCTGCTTATTTCATTTACAAGATCCATAGAAAATTCGATTCCTGCTTCATTTGCAATCGCAGGCAGATGCAGAACAGTATTTGTTGAGCAGCCAAGTGCCATATCAACTGCAAGCGCATTTTTTACTGCATCCATGGTTATTATATCTCTGGGCTTTATATTATTATTAACAAGATCCATGATCTTGATTCCTGCAGTTTTTGCCAGCCTTAATCTTTTTGAATAATAAGCAGGAATGGTTCCGTTTCCCGGCAGTGCTATTCCTATTGCTTCCGAAAGACAGTTCATTGAATTAGCCGTGAACATTCCCGCGCAGCTTCCGCATGTAGGGCACGCTTCCTCTTCTATTGACTTTAAGTCTTCCTCTGTATATTCTCCTTTTTTATATTTACCAATAGCATCATAACAGGTACCGTAATCAAGGGATTCACCTTTGAATTCGCCCGACAGCATGGGTCCTCCGCTTATCAAAATGGCAGGAATATTTAACCTTAGTGCAGCCATCAACATCCCGGGGACAATTTTATCGCAGGAGGATATAAGTACCAGGCCATCAAAAGGATGTGCCATGGATACTGCCTCGATGCTGTCGGCTATTATTTCTCTGGTGGCCAGGGAATACTTCATCCCGATATGATTCATCGCCACTCCATCACATACACCTATTGTAGAGAATTCCTGTGGAGTCCCACCGCCGATTCTTATTCCTGCTTTTACTGCTTCGGCAATACTATTAAGATGCATATGACCGGGGATCAATTCATTTGCCGAATTGACAACTCCGATTATAGGCTTCCCTATTTCTTCGTCGGTATATCCCAGGGATTTAAAAATAGATCTATGAGGAAGCCTTTCGACTCCTTTTTTCATTATATCGCTTCTCAATTTTCCTCCTGTTCTCTGAAATTTATTTATAATATATTTTAATAATATAACCAATAATCTTAAGATTCTTATTAAGGATATTACAGGATTATAAGGTTAAGGTAAATTATAATATCCTGTAATCAGGATAGAACACCCACCAAAACCAGCAGACTGATTAGAATTAAAGGAATACAAACAAAAAGAGAAGTAATATCTACTTTATTACAGTTAAAATGAGTTTTTATGGAGCTATTTTTAAATTTTTCAGTAAAAATATACTTATCTGTATTCATAATAGTCATTGAAAATTTATTTGAAAAAACATGATAGCATATAAATATTACTAAAACAATAAAAAATTTACAGGGCCCGCACCTCGTCAGCCGAACCCTGTAAATTCAAAACATTTATTAGTATTCTATGATAATCGCTATTCAGAAGAAACTCCCGGTTCTATAATTTCAACCTCCGTTCCTTCCTTAAACTCGACATCTTCGCCTTTATTTATGGCTTCCTGCGCTTTCGACCTGTATTCCTGAGCCTGGATATGTTTTTGATTCAGGTTCAGTACGCTGTTAAAGTGTTTTATGGCTTCCGTATAATATTTTAACCTGTACATGACAAGCCCCTGCCTGAACTCTTCGTCTACCATGCCCGGTTTATTGGTAACGCCATTTCTGCTCAATATCTCTTTTATATCATTACTGGGTCTTAAGTAATTATTGGTCTCATCCGTTAGCATGGTAAGTATTCCTACAACCTGGCCGTTAGAATTTAGAACAGGTCCGCCACTGTTTCCCTGTCTGGCATCCCCCTGAACCTGAAGGACTTCCGTACCGCTCAGCATCAGTCTTCCGCTTATATTGCCGTTCGTTATGGTAGGATTCAGTACATTCTCCTGGCCTATATCAGAAGTCCACGGATATCCTATTATGGTAAGATTATCCTGAACCTCAACCATCGAAGAGTCCCCGACCATGACTCCTGAGAGAGCCTTTCCGGTCTGAGGTTGTATCCTTATAAGGGCAATATCTCTCTGATTCCAGCCGCTGAAATCTATTACTTCAGCTCTTATAAAAGTTTCGTTATCTGCAGGATTATCGGGTATTCCCGAACTTGCAGCATTAAACTGCACGTAAACCTCCCTGTCATAAGAACCGCCTTCCAATCCCTCAACCCTTATATTCTCATATGCCCAGTTCCAGTCAGTGTCCAACCAGTCATCCAGCTGGCTGCCATAAGTCTCGGTCAGATAAGTATATACCAGGTCATATTTGAAATCCACTTCGCTGATCTCAACCATATGGCCCGCAGTGATTATATGACCCGTATCGGGGTTTACGCAAAAGCCTGTTCCTACAAAAGCTTCATAATAAGCATCACTCCATATGTTATCATAGGGATCAAGAACATAACCCCAATAATAGGAAGTTATAAAACAAACCGAAGGTTGAGTTAAAATTACCTGGTCCTGAGAAGTAAGCTCATATGAAACACCCTTTTCTTCACAGCCCATGCCCAAAATACTAACTACTAAAACGAGAATAAAAAATAATAGCAGCCATTTAAATTTTTTACCCATTATCACCCCATCCTTTTTATTAAAACCTAAATTTTATTCATATTTATATAATATTTTTAATTATATTTTCTTTTCTCCGGTTAGTCAATAAATATATTAAATTATTATTATATTTTTAATAATACTTATTATAAAAAATTTTTATAATAAAATATTTAAATAAATATTTTTAAGTAATAATTTTATTAGTTATTTAAAATTCTTTTATAATATTCAAGGTACTTCGGCACTATCAATTTACTATCAAAAAGTTTAGCTCTTTTTCTGGCTTCTAAACCCATTTCTAACCGGATCTCGTTGCTTTTAAGTATTTTCACAACTGCTTCACTCATGGAATCAATATCTCCGGAATCAAATAAATATCCTGATTTTCCGTTCTCTATTATTTCTTTTAGTCCCCCTACATTTGTTCCGATAACAGGAACCCCGCAGCTTAATGCTTCCAATGCAGAAAGTCCGAAACCCTCACTTTTCGAAGGCAGCATATAAACATCACTGATATTAAGAAGCGGGATTATGTTTTCCTGGACGCCAAGGAAAAACACACTACTGCCCAGATTGAATTTACACACCAGATCCCTGATCTTGCATATATCAGGCCCATCACCAACAAGAAGCAATTTACTTTTTACTTCTTTGCTGACTTTCTGGAATACTTTAACAATATTTTCTATTCTCTTAACCGGTCTGAAATTGGAAATATGTATGATTACTTTATCATCCGAATCAATGAATTCCATATTTTCCCTGTTTTTAGAGGTCCTTTTATATTTTTCAGTATCCACAAAATTATAAATCACTTTCATTTCTTTACCTGTCTTGAAAATCTTTTGAGTCATTTCTTTCAGATAATTCGAAACGCAGCTGACACCGTCGCTCTGCTCTATGCTGAATTTGGTAATCCTGTAAAAAGACTGATGATTACCGACAAGAGTGATATCCGTTCCATGCAAGGTTGTTATAAACTTGATCCTGTCCCCTACTATTTTCTTTGCCAGATAAGCCGAAGTCGCATGAGGCATGGCGTAATGCACATGAAGAATATCCAATTTTTCGGATTCTATGACTTCAGCCATTTTTGCACTCAATGAAAGACTATAAGGAGGATACTTAAAAAGGGAGTATTCCATGGTTTCGACTTCATGGAAAAAAACATTCCTGTGGAATCTATTCAACCTGAATGGAAGACGATAGCTTATGAAATGTATATTGTGCCCTCTTTTTGCAAGCTCGATACCCAGTTCTGCAGCTACTGCTCCGCTGCCTCCGTAAGTCGGATAACAGGTCATTCCTATGTTCATATATTCTTCTCGCTATCTACTCAGGGAATCACGGATTTAAAAATAAACCGGCCTGGTTTAGAGATAAACCGGATTCATTCCTATACTTTTTACTTCAAATACTTAAAAAATTCAAGAGGATCATCGATCTTTATACCTGATTCTATATAATATGATTCTCCGTATTCTGCCTTTACTTTTAATCCCGAGCATTGATGCCTGCTGTTTACTATATTGAAGAAATATCTGGAAGCTATATGGGTAATTTCTTCTTTTGGGACATCGCTGTAGAACTGGGATGCATATGCAGCGACCGCACTGGATTTTTGTTTATAATACTTGCTTATATCTACTATAAAACTGGGTTTGAATTCATAATGAAGCATATAACTTAATACTGCATAGGGTCTGTGATTGCCGGAGCCGGTTTTAAATTTTTTGAGTCCGGAAATAAAAATAGCATCTTTTAGCAATTTGTGAGAATTTTCATGGTCGGGATGTCTGTCTTTCCAGAAAGGTATGAGTACAAGATCGGGCCTGTGCTTTCTTATGGAATTTATCACATTCAGTCTGCTTTCAGGATCATTATTGATATTTCCGTCTTCAAGTCCCAGATTTTCTCTGATATCCAGTCCCAGGATCTTCGATGCTTCTTTTGTTTCTTTTTCTCTGGTCTCAAGATCACCGTTAGTGGAAAGCTCAGCTCTTGTAAGGTCTACTATTCCTGTTTTGTAACCTTTATCTTTTAATTTTAAGAGAAGCCCTCCGCAGCCCATTTCTGCATCATCCGGGTGAGGGCTGAAAGCAATTACATCTATTCTATTTTCTTTTCCCATTATCGTCTTAAATAATTTCCAAAAATTTATGTGAAAAATCCATTGGTTTGATTGCAGAATCTATATCATTCAAAAACTCAAATCCATATTTATTCAGATAACTGAATATATTTATCTCACGCTCCTGTAAATTGCCATTCGGAAATATATTCATATAAATTTTCTTTACGCCATCTACAACAAATTCATCCTGTTTTTTTAACCCGGAATACACTTTCTTGTTGAGAACCTTTATCTCTTTTTTTAAATTTCTTTTAATTCTATCAAAAGAATCCGAAATATTCATTTCAATATCTAAAAAAGCTCTTTCCAGTTTCTCAAGTCTTGCGCTGATATCTTTTTCCAGATCCAGCATTGATCCTTCCAGGTCGATTTCCATTCTCTTCCTTATTATTTTTTTTGTTGTCTCTTCTTCGTCCGAGACCAACATTTCATCGGTAATTTTAAACTTTTTAAAAAGTTTCTTTATTTTCCTTTCAATTATAGTTGCCGAAAACCTTGGATATATTACCGGCATTTTTAAACCATAAAAATCGTAAACAGGCTTGATCTGAGCAAAGTAACTTATTTCCCCCGGCCCGCAAACCGAACATAAAACCGGCAGCAGGCTGTCCTGAAGCAAGGGTCTTAATACCACATTCAGGCTAATACTCTCCGGACTACTTCCCATTAAATCCCAGAATTCCTTTTTACTGTACACTTTATCTTCGATCTTTAATGAATCTTCGCCATCCGGATATATTCTTTTTCTTATGCCGCCCTCGCAATAAAAAAAATCAAGTATTTCCGTTATCGAGCTTAACTGGCTGTGATAGCCGCTGTTATTTAATTCTCCACCAGTCGAATTTACGAGACCGCTTATCTTGTTATGATTATTTATATCAAATTTCAGCAGATCCTGGCTTGATTTCTTTAAATCGTTATAAGCGGGATCTATAATAACAAGTCCATGATCCGGAAACAGCCTGGTGACCACACCCGAAAAAAAAGCAGCAATATTTATCTTGCCGCTGTTATCGGAGTAATTTTTCTTGATATCCGATAGACTATTTTTCAAAAAATCGATAATCCCGGATTTAAAACCAGTTGGGTTCAGAATATCCTTCAGTCTTTCAATAACATCTTTTAATCTGTCTTCCGGAAGATCAATATCCGAATATCTTGCCTTTATGGTAAAACCTGAAAGATCAAGTTTAATATTTGAAATCTCACCATTGATTATGTTAAGATTATCGACCTGATCTGCACTGTCATCATCAGATGCGTTCCAGAAACACGGAATCACCGGTATCTCTAGTTCCCTATGAAAAAAATTACTCAATTTCAATATGGTCAGTATCTTAAATATCATAAACAGAGGACCTGTCAAAAAACCCGGCTGCTGTCCGCCTATTATTACCACTGATTTATTGTTTCTAAGTTTATCTATATTTTCTAAAGTTTTTTGGCCGCAGCCGATTTTTTTATTGTAATTTTCTAATATATTACAGATTTCTGTCCTTTTTCCCCCATTATAGTCCGCTTTAATATCAAAAACTCTTTTTTTATAACTATTTATATCCCTGTAATCATATTCATAAAATTTATTGATATTTTTATAATCAAAAATATAATCCAAAAACAGATTATTATAATAAAACTTCCCGGTTTTTATTTCTCTTAATTCGATCATTTAAATATAAAAATTTTATTAAATAAAAAACTAACCTGTATAATATTTTACATATTATCGTATAATTATCCAGGCAATAAATAGTTGCCATAAAAGATTTGAATCCGAATTTAACATTACATTTTAAAAAGCCGTTTAATATAGGAGAAATATCTGATCCTGATGCTTCGGGCAGCAGTGGAGGAACCAATTGCCCCTCGTATATGAAACTAACGGCAAAAATAGATAAAAATATAATCAGTGATATAAAGTTTAAAGCATTTGGTTGTAATTACACCATTGCCACAGCAAGTTATCTTACCACTCTGATTAAAAACAGGGATATCCTTAAATCTACTCTTATAACCGGAAAAGAATTAGAAAAATATCTTGGAAAATTTCCGGCAGGTAAAAAATATGTGCTTGATGTAGCTATAAATGCCCTGAACAACCTGATCAGCGATTATGCTTCAAAACCTCATAACAGAAATATCTATAAAAAAAATCCCAGAAGAGTTGCAGTTGCCATGAGCGGTGGAATTGACAGTTCAATGACCGCCAAACTTTTAAAAGACGATGGATGGGAAGCGATCGGTGTCACAATGAAATTGCTTCCGGATGATTTTGACTGGAAAAATAATACAAAGACCTGTTGTTCTATTAAAGATATAGAGACAGCAAAAAAAGTATCACTCAAACTCGAAATCCCGCATATTGTAATAAACTTCGTGAGACCATTTGAGGAAAATATAATAAATCCGTTTTGTCTGGAATATCAAAAGGGCCATACTCCCAATCCCTGCGTGGAATGTAATAAATTCATCAAATTTGGAGCACTTTTAGAAAAAATAAAAACTCTCGGTGCAAGTTATCTGGCTACCGGCCACTACTGCAGGATTGAAAAATCATATTCCAGTGGATTATTTGAAATCAAAAAAGGATTTGATAAAAGTAAGGACCAGAGTTATATATTATGGAAGCTCAGCCAGGATAAACTATCAATGATAAAGACTCCGATAGGAACCTTTACTAAAGACTACATAAGAAAAGAGACCGGAAAATTTTTTCCTTTCTTAAAAAATAAAAGTGAGAGTCAGGACATTTGTTTTATACCGGAGAATAACTACCATTCATTTCTGGCATCAAAACTAAAGGACATAAAACAAGGGACAATTTTAAATACAAGAGGGGAAATTATCGGGACACATAGGGGATATCCTTTCTACACTGTGGGCCAAAGAAAGGGACTGGGTATTAGCCATTCAAAACCGCTATATGTAAAAGAAATAATACGTGAAAAAAATATCATTATAGCAGGCGAGGAAAAAGATATTTTACAGAGTTCTTTAAAAGTCAAGGATATCAATTTTATTGCCGGCAGTCCCCCGGGAAACAATTTCAAATCGATGGTTAAAATAAGATATAACTTTAAGGAAACCCCCGCCGAAATAAGAATCGAAAATGAAAAAACAGCCACCATTATATTCGATGCTCCGCAAAAAGCTGTTACCCCCGGACAATCGGCAGTTTTTTATATCGATGATATCCTGATAGGAGGAGGAGTAATCATAAAATCTTCGCAGTCTTAATCTTCTATCCCCCAGTACTCTTCTGCTTCTTTCTCCATCTTTGCAAGTCTGTCATAATAATCCGGAAATTCATTCAAATGGGCAAGAGCAATTTTCCCAGTTACAAGTGGATCGTCATCAGAAACATTGGTATGAGGATCGATTTTTCCATGCTCTAATTCGACATCCATTCCTACTCTGAATTGCTCTACATCGAATTTGGACCAATCGATTTCGAGTTCTTTGCCAATGTTCGTCGCTTCTTCAGTAGTAAAGTGTTTCTTTTCGCTCATGTTTTACTCCTTACAAATATAACCTTATCACTAATGATCCTAAATCTTCTTATAAGATTATAAAATACCTGATTTTAATTACAAGATTTAAAAAAGTTCACTACAAATATTAAAATGCCTATTGACATATTCGGAACCATTTGTTATATTAAATTTATCCTTAAAGCAGGAGGTAACTTTCAGAAGTAACTGAAATCTACAGACGAAAGAATGTAAAAAGTAAGTAACTTTCAAAAAAGGACCTGAGAAAAGTTTTAAGGTAGTGACCCCAAGATGTTGAGTAGCCTAAGGCGCAAGCTAAGGTAAAAGGTAACTTGGGGTTTCTTTTTTGCCTGAATTCTGAACTAAGAATTGATTGGATGTATTGAGTGCAAGTCCCCCTTCAAGTAAGCAATTTTAGTAATCAAAATCCTTCCACACAATAAGAAAAATACTCTGATTAAATAAATTATTATTATTTCCAACTATAAATTGCAAAAAAGTATTAAAATAAGTAAAATATTAAAAATTAAAATCTATAAAAGAGGAACTTATGGACAACCCCAGATTCGCTTTTTTTGAAGGTAAAATAATTCCGATAGAACAGGCTAAAGTAGATATAAGGACAAATGCACTGCAGTATGGTACCGGAATTTTTGAAGGGATCAGATGCTACTGGAATGAAAAAAATCAAACAAATTATGTTTTCAGAATTGAGGACCATTATAGAAGATTTACTCTAAATTCCAGAATAATAATGATAGATATAAAATATTCCATAGAAGAACTCTGTGAGATAACCATAGAACTGTTAAGGAAAGAAGGATATGAAGAAGATAGCTATGTAAGACCATTCGCATACAACAGTGGTTTAAATATAGGACCTAAATTAGTAGGAAACAAGCAGGATCTTTTCATATATACCATACCGCTCGGAGAATATCTGGAGATAAAAAAAGCAATAAGCGTCTGTATTTCTTCATGGGACCGAATATCGGATAATTCCATACCTCCGCGTGCAAAGATATCAGGATCATATGTAAATGCGGCATTTCAAAAAACAGAAGCGCTGTTAAATGGCTATGATGAAGCGCTGGTTCTTGCTGCTAATGGCAAACACGTCAGCGAAGGAAGCGCTATGAATGTTTTTATGGTCAAAAACGGCAATTTGATAACTCCTCCTGGGACCGATGAAATATTGGAAGGAATCACCAGGGATACGGTTATAAAACTTGCTAAAGACAGCGAAAATATCGATGTTATAGAAAGATCTATAGACAGAACAGAACTTTATATAGCTGATGAATTATTTTTCTGCGGAACGGGTGCCCAGATTTCTCCAATAGGAAGTGTAGATAAACGCGCTATCGGAAATGGTGAAATGGGTCCGTTGACAAAAAGACTGCAGGAACTTTACTTCCGTGTAGTAAAAAACGAAATCAGTAAATACTCTGACTGGTGCAGGAAAGTATAAGCAACATTTCTAAATTTACTTCAAAGATATCCCGTGTAAAATACATCCTGATGACTTATATCAGACTTGTTACTTGTATCTATAAGATCATCAGTTATTTGGCATTTATTTGCTTTAATTCAATAAGTATCTCTTTTAAAAGGGTTAATTGAAGTCTTCTGAAATCAACATCGCTTGAGAGTTTTGCCCATTTTCTGGGATTATCTTCAGGGATATATTTATCAAGTTCCGATAGTATATCTGCCATATTGCTCTTCCTTTCATCGATGGAGCGGACTACGGGAATCGAACCCGCCTCTTGAGCTTGGGAAGCTCATGTACTACCAATATACTAAGTCCGCTTTATACTAAAATCCACTCTACTAAATCGGTATTTTTTAATCAGTCTGATCTTAATTATATTTTAGAATCTTAATTCACGGATTTAATCTTAATTTTTAAAAAATAATTAATCTATATTACTTCTCTTGCCTACTCGTCGTTATCTTCCGTTTCAATGATATCTTCAGCCTCTGCCGGTACTGCTTCATCCGCTTTTTCCTTTATATCTTTCTTCTTCGGTTTTCCCCCTTCTCCTCCTGGAACAAGACCGACAATGATAAGATTTGTTTTTATAACTTTAATACCAAGCTTATCAGATACAATACCGGAAGCTCCGTTTATTATTTCCTGCATCTTATCTGGAATATCTGCATTATCGCTTAACTTGGCGTTCATATCTATTATTATACCTGTTGGTTTTGGAGTTATTTTTACCTTGACATCTTCTACTCCGTCTATTTTAGTCACTTCGTTTTTGATCTGCACGGCTACCGTCTCTATGGTTACCATTGCATTTCCTGTTTTAGAACTGGAAATATTGGCCACCCTTGTTTTTCTTCTATAGAACTCCAAAATCAGAAGAAATACGCTAATTGCAAATACAGCCAGTAAAGCTAGAAATGCAACAAATGCATTTATACTATTTGCCGGGTTAAAGATTTGCATAGCCAGGTCTGACCATTCAAAATATTCTGCGAAGACATTTACCATGGAAACAATTGAGAGACCGATTAGAAATATCAGTATCAATATTACCACGATTTTGTTAAATATATTCATATGACACCTCCACAATTCTTTATTTTTTAAAAGCATTTAAAGATTATAATAGGCACTATAAAAAGTCAATAAATCCGGATTGCGCAGGGAATGAAGCCTCTCTAATAATTATTAAAACAATTATTTCCAAAAACAGTCCAATAAAATGTAAATTTTCAACGGTTTTTATGGATTTATTCATCAATCATGAGGTACAATAATGTTTTTGTAATATATTTAGTTAACAGGATAAAAAGAAATGAAAACACTTATAATCTTAAATCCCGCTGCTGCAAAAGGAAAAGCTCTCGGAACAAAAGAACTTATTGAATCTGAATTCCAAAAAATTGAATTGGACTATCATATTCATATAAGTAAAAACTCACAGGATATTTTTGATACCGTAAAAGATAACCTAAATAATGATTTCTCTAATTTCATCGCCGTGGGAGGCGATGGCACCGTTCAATATATTGCAAATGCTCTGGCAGGAACTGATAAAAAGCTGGGGGTAATACCAACCGGTTCAGGAAATGACATATCAACAACCCTTGGAATTCCTTCCGATATCAGAACCTGCTGTCAGATCATAAAGAAAGGTATAACAAAAAGAATAGATCTTGGCCTTATAAATAACAAATATTATTATCTTTGCGTTGCTGGTTCGGGTTTTGATTCTCAGGTAAACGATCTTGCAAATAACACCCGCCTGCCGCTAAAGGGACCAATAAAATATACATATGCCGTATATAAAACCTTGATCACATTTAAATCAAAGAAATTCTTTATGGATTATAATGGCAATCAGAGAGAAATTTACGGAATGATGGTCGCAGTCGCCAATATGCCCATGTATGGAGGAGGCATGAAAATAACTCCTGCTGCGGATCATCAGGATGGGCTATTCGATATATGCATAATAAAAAAAATGAGTAAATTACACTTTATAAAAATTTTCCCAAAAGTCTATGAGGGAAAACACGTTGATGATACTCATGTCGAGATTTTCAAAAATGACAGTTTCTTTATCGATAGCGAATACAGGTTCAGTGTTTTTGCTGACGGAGAATATATTTGCAAACTACCTGCCACTTTTAAAATTGTTCCAAAAACATTGAATTTTATTATCGGGGATTAATATCTTACCCAGGCACCGTCTTTTACTACAAAGACTGTCGATAACGGGCTTATTCTATCACCAATGGAATCAAACTCAATGTGCCCTACAATTCCATCATAAGAAGTGGCTTTAAGTTCGTCTATGTAATCTTGAGGCAAAATGGAGTTGGACTTTTTCATCGCTTCTATAATCACGAAAACAGAATCATAACTGTAAGGAGCATATGGTCCCGGACCCTCAATGCTTAAATCCTGATCATCCAATTGATTCAAATAATTATTGAAATCATACCAGAAGCTTACAGCTCTGGAGTCCTGAGAATAATCAGCCAGAGAAGGAGGTTCCGGAATCACTGCAATCAAACCTTCAAGATATTGAGCATTCGGCAATACAAAAATATTATCATCCATTCCCAGTGTTTCTGTTATGAATTTTGACTCGAGGCCAATTTCTCTTACTCTGGATATAAGAGTTGCCACCTCATTATAACCTGCACAATAAAATATGGTATCAGGATCTTCTATTAATAAATTCTCTGCAATAATACCAGCATCTTCTTCGTTTATTTTTATTGACATTGGCTGCAGAGTTTCAATACCATTATCAGACAATACTTGTTTCAGGTAATCTACCAGCCCTATAGAATAATCCTCCTGGTTATTTATAAGTATAATTTTCTGGGGATTGATTTCATTTTTAATAAAATCGGCAATGTTTTCTACCTTCTGTTCATTATTCATCAGCATCCTAAAAAAATTATTTCCTATCCCCGAGATTTCCGGGTCCTGAGCGGATGGAGAAATTACAGGTATGTTATATTCATCATAGACCGGTATGGACGCTTTAGTGGTACCATCAAATGTCGACCCGATTACGCCGGCTACTCCCTCATCTATCATCTCCCGTGCAACCAAAAAAGCTTTTTCAGGATTACCTTCATCATCTTTGGTAACAATCTGGATTTCATAGTCGAACCCTCCTATTCGCACCGGGGATAATTTTGAAGCAGCAAGTTCTATGCTTACCAGCTGATTCTCTCCGAAAGATTTGTATTCACCTGAAAGAACTGACTGGTTGCCTATCTTGATCACTCTTTGTCCTGATTCGCATGCCTGGAGATTAACAAGTAAGCAAATTGATAAAAAAATAATTAAAAACAGAATAGAAAATTTAGAAACAGGCGTTAAAAATATTCTTTTTGAATTCATTTATTCACTCCGGAATATAAAAAATCAAAATCAAAGATAAAAAATAATAGGAAGATTATATAGGATTATAGCAAAAAATCCAAAAATAATAATTATTTTCCATAAAAGTATGCTAAAATTCAAAAATAATACCTTATAACCTACAAATCATCTTTGTATCTTATGAATGAGCCGACTCTTCAAACACAAAAAAGACTTAATGAGACATGTGATTACCTGAGCAGCCGCGGTATACCTCTAAAAATCGACTTTGGTTTGATACTGGGATCATTCCTGGAAAAATGCATAAAATTCCTACCCATTCAAAATAAAATTACTCTTGAAAGAGCTGATATCCCCCATATGTCTACTCCAAAAATACCAGGACATGGAAAAACCATTGTTTATGGAA
Organism: uncultured Actinomycetota bacterium; assembly: GCA_964578525.1. GTDB lineage: Bacteria > Actinomycetota > Humimicrobiia > Humimicrobiales > Humimicrobiaceae > Hydromicrobium. The sequence goes on along the minus strand of CAZODG010000014.1, from coordinate 3,649 downwards.
AACTGGAAAATAAAAGTATTCTTATATTCTGCGGAAGGCTTCATCTATATGAAGGGTATGATATGAAGGAAGTGGTGTACCCTGTCAGCTTATTGTCTTATTTATCGGCCGCTAATTTAATAGTCACTAATTCAGCAGGAGGAATAAATCCAGGATTTGCCGAAGACGACATAATGATCATAAAGGACCAAATAAATCTAATGGCTGATAATCCTTTCTTTGGCAGCGAATATGACATGGAGCATGATTATTTTATAGATATGAGCTGCCCTTATGATAAGAGACTATCGGATATAGCAATTGAATCAGAAAAGGATTCCGGTTTAAGATTAAAGAAAGGCGTATATGCTGGTGTAAAAGGACCTATTCTTGAAACCAATGCAGAGATAAATGCTATACGTAAATTAGGAGCGGACGCGGTAGGTATGTCAACTGTTCAAGAAGTCATAATGGCAAATTTTCTAAAAATAAAGGTACTTGGCCTGTCCCACATAAGGAACATTGCAGGTCAAAAGAGCTCTGCTTCCGGTAAAGATAAGAAATTCAGCCATTCTGAAGGTTATGCAAAAGAAATCTTTATAAGTGAAAAGCTTGCCAAATTAATTGAAAATATTTTAAAAAAAGCATAAATTATAATAATTAGAAATCAAAAAAGGAGGCCAAATGAGTAAAGTAGCAATAATTACCGATAGTACTTCAGATATACCGGATGAATTGGTAAAAGAATTGGATTTAAAAATCATACCACTTATAGTAAACTTCGGCGAAGAAAGTTTTTTGGATAATGGAAAAGATATAACCAAAAAAGAATTTTATAAAAAAATTAGATCTTCCGAAAAACTGCCCACTACAACCCAACCTACCCCAAAAAATTTTATAGAGTTATATTCGGATATCCTTAAAACAAGTGAAAGCATTATTTCCATCCATATTTCTAAAAAAATGTCAGGTACCATAAATTCTGCAGAGATGGCAAGAAAAGAACTACCTGGCAGAGATATAGAAATAATCGATTCCGAAGTTGTTCATATGCCGCTTGGTTTTTTGGCAATAAAAGCGGCTCAACTCGCCAATGAAGGCAAGTCGAAAGAAGAGATCTTAAAAGAAGTATATGACCTGAAACCAAAAATCACAGTTCTAATTGTCCCCAGCACCCTGGAATATTTAAAAAAAGGCGGAAGAATAGGAAAGGCGAAAGGACTTATCGCCTCACTTTTAGAGATAAAACCAATACTCACCATTCATGACGGTGAGATATCCCAATTCAAAACTGCAAGAAGATGGAACCAGGCCAAAACTGAGTTAATAAATTCCATGAAAACTATGATAAAAAATCCCGAAAATCTTATAGTATCGATAGGAAATTCAGACGCAAAAGACGATGCGGCTGAAATGTATGAAAAAATCAAGGAAACATTCAATCCCAAAAAAATAATAAATGTAGATATTGGTATTGTGGTCGGGACTCACCTGGGACCCGGAGGTCTTGGTATAACTTTTTATGAAGAATAATAATGAATTCGAGGGTGCCGAGTTTCTTAAAAAAAACATAAGAAAAATACTCCAGAATAAAAGAGATAATCTGCAGATCCCGTTTAGAAAAGAAATAAGCAAAATCATAGCAGGAAAATTTTTTAATACGGATTATTATATCGACGCAAATAATATTTTAATTTATTATCCTTTCAGAAGCGAAGTCGACACAACAATTGTCATAAAAAAAGCTTTGAAAGACAATAAAAATATTATCCTTCCACGGATCAGCGGGCAACGTTTAGAACTCTTCTATGTAAATGATCCAAAAAAACAGCTAAAAAAAGGGTCCTATGGCATCATGGAACCCAATGCTGCATTATGCAGGAAAGCTGAAATCACCGGTATAGACCTGGCGGTTGTCCCGGGAATAGGATTTGATAAAAATCTTAACCGTCTGGGATACTGCGGCGGATTTTACGATAAACTTCTCCCGCATATTCCAAAGGGAGTAAAAAAAATAGCACTTTGTTTTGATATCCAGGTAATCGATATGATTCCCGTATCTAAAAATGATATCAAAGTCGATCTATTGATCACAGATACCAGATTTTATTATCCTTAAGATATCTTTATGAGATGGATTAGATTAAGAGAACCGGTAATATAAAATCTAATATTAATAATGATGTTATAAAAAAGTAATAATAAAATGAATGATCATGACGATAATGCCTGTATAGCAATTCTTATTCCGGCTTACAATGAAGAGAAGTATATTGGAGCGGTTATCAGAGGGTGCCTTGGATATAATCTTGACATGGTCATTATCGATGACGGTTCAATCGACAATACCTCTAAAATTGTAGAATCAATCAAAGCACCGGAAAATATTAAAATAATAACGATTAAACATATCGTAAACAAAGGAAAAGGACAGTCTCTTAAAACAGGTTTCAGCTATATCATCAAGAATAATTATTCCGGAGTTATAACTATCGATGCTGACGGACAGCATGATACCCGTGAAATCAAGAACTTCTTAAAAGTAATAGAAAAAGAAAAACCTGATTTAATAATAGGAAACAGGCTTGATAATACCAAAAATATGCCCTTCGTAAGATTGGCCACAAATGTCTTTACTTCCTGGATCATTTCCAATATCGCAGGGAGGAAAATCAGCGATGTGCAGTCCGGATTCAGATATATAAGTACGGAAGTTCTAAAAAACATCAAGCTGGAAACCAGAAACTTCGATACCGAACCGGAATTAGTAATCAAAGCAAGCTGGCTAAGATATAATATAAAAAATATACCTATAACCACTATATATCATAAAGATTTTGTCAGTTATGTAAATCCCGTTACCGATACCATCAAATTTTTTAAACTGGTTTTTAACAGTCTTAAATGGAAGCGCAGGTTTAAAAAGAAATAGGAAGCTGTCATTTAAAAAATCTGATATAACTCATAAAAAACTGTGGATACAAACATGACAAATATGATAATCAAAGAAGTAATCGGAATAGCCTTATTCTTAAATTTATTTCTGTTTATATATTCACCCGTGGTCATAGCCATTACGCGGTAAAATATTTCAATGGAAAAAAGTATTATTACTTCTCCCGGAATAGAGATCCCATGCCTTATTGTTCCAGAAAACAGAAATATCATTGTGAAAACACCGGTGATAAAGCTTGCAGGAAGCGCAGCCTTCAAATACCCCAGTCCAAAATACCCTGAAGTAGATAAAAGATTTCCCAGAGAAATAGCCGCTAATATATAACCATAGGACATGCCTTCCCGGTATTCACGTATTCCAAAAACACCCTGCAGTATTTTGAATTTATCAGTTATGAAGACGCTTGCGTCCTTGAAAAAATAAAAAAATATAAAACCCAGGACAGCTCCTGCAAATAAAACAAGAAGGCATTTTAGAAAAATTGAAAAATACTGTTTTAACATTCCGAAGGATTTTCCTCTTTTATTATCTCAATCATTATACTGCTTATTTTACTATCAAAGTCTTTATCGGCACATCTTTGCAATTCCTTTATGGCTTTTTTCTGAGACAGTGCCGTTTTATACGGTCTATTTGAAGTCATTGCATCGTAAGCATCAGCTACCGTAAGTATTTTGGCAAAAAGAGGAATTTTATCTCCCTTTATCCCGTATG
>CAZODG010000013.1:0-17981 GCA_964578525.1 uncultured Actinomycetota bacterium | reverse complement strand
TTGGTGACAGTCAACCAAATATTTCCAGGCTTGAAAGTGGAAACTATAATCCTTCTCTGGCTAAATTAAAGAAAATGGCAGATTGTCTCGATAGAAAACTGGAAATAAGATTTGTTTCTAAAACTCATTGATTATTATTGGTTATACCCTCAAACTCTTTCTTACCTGAAACGTCTGTAAAAAGTGACCTTATCGGAATATTTGTTATAATATAAGTCGAGGTGACTACTAATGAAAGAAAAAAGTAAACTTTATATCTCCACACTTGTTATTTTCTGGATAATAGTTGCTGTCTTTATTTTATTGTTAGCCAGTATGTTTTTGGATATGTATTCACTCTTCCGGTCATTTATATGGATAGGCCTTCCTTCTTACGCTTTGTTATCCCTTTTGGGTATAGCACTTATTGTCCTTGCAGCGAAAGCAAAACTTACAAAGATTTCAAAGGTGTTCATTATACTAACAGGGTCAGGGGCAGCCGGGACAGGGATCAGCATAGTTTTGCACAATCTTCTTTTCGGATTATTTATAGTGCTATTTGGAGAAGGATTCTGGGAAAGAATAGGTATCGGAGATGAACCGGTTTTTTTCATTCTGGCAACAATTATATGTCCTCTGGTATTGCTCGTTGGAACAGTTGGCAGCATAATTTTGATAGCAAGGAAAAAAGTGTTATCCTGAAATATAAATACAGAGCACTTAAATTTTTTTAAAACATTTCAAAAATAGAAAATAAGGAAAATTAAAAGGAGGAAAAGATGTTAATTGTTGGATTGCTTCCGGTAGTTGCCGGAATAGTTTTTTTAATCATGGGTCCCGTCTGGTTGGGGATTGTTTTAGCAATAATAGGAGTGGCTATAATATTTTTTTCCGGATTCAGAACCGTAAGGCCGGTCGAGAAGGGAGTCATAGAGAGGTTCGGTAAATACACAAGGACAAAAGAAGCCGGACTCACATGGATCATTCCTTCATTCGAGAAGATGTATAAGGTAAACATTACCGAGCAGATGGTAGATGTGCCCCCGCAGATGGTTATAACTAAAGACAAATTAAACGCTCAGGTAGATGCCGTGGTCTATTATCAGATAAAGGACGTAAAAGCCAGTATCTATAATGTCGACGACCATAGAAAACAGCTTACAAGTCTTGCACGGACCACATTGAGGGCGGTCATCGGTAATATGTCGCTGACTGACGCAAATGAAAAAAGAGGCGACATAAATGATAAAGTTGAAACGGTTCTGGATAAGGAAACAAACAGCTATGGAGTAGAAGTTCTGAGAGTTGAGATACAGAAAATAGAGCCACCCGAAGATGTCCAGGAATCGATGAACAAAGTGGTCAAGGCCGAACAGGAGAAAATCGCAGCCAGAGATATGGCAACGGCTACGGAGACAAGAGCAGATGGCGAAAGAAGAGCAGAGATTAAAAAAGCCGAAGGTGTAAAGATAGGGCTTATATTATCGGCGGAAGGTAAAGCCGAAGCTATAAGACAGGTTGCAAATGCGGATGCGGATAGGATCAAGGTGGTAAACGAGTCTGCCCAGAAATATTTTGTAGGCAATGCTCAAATTTTAAGAAAACTGGAAGCCACAGAAGAATCGCTGAAGCGTAATGCAAAGTTTTTGGTGGATACAAATAAGGTCCAGACAATTGTAACCGATGCTTCGGGAGTGACCCCGGTGATGGAGAAAACACCTGTAAAGAAAAGCTAAAAACCCGGATACGCTGATTAAAGTCTTTAAAAATCGCTATAATAATTACTCTACGGAGAATTCAGCAGTTTCCTGTGCTTCGTTATTTAAATAAACTACTGCACTGTATCTTCCGGTAGGGAATATTTCTTCAGAGTTTATACTAAACCCTACATATCCCGAACCGGGTGTATCGGTTTGAAAATCAGTGGTACTTATTTCCTCTCCTGATTCTAGATAATTCCATTTAACGGTTAGTTTATCTTCTCTTGTCATATTATTGATTTTAACCGATATGTAGAAAATCTCTGTTCCCGAAGGAAATTTGTCTGTAGGATCGATAGGGCTGTAATCAGTGTCAACATTTTTGCAGACGGTAATTTCTTCTACTTCAACCGGTCCGGATATGTCTTCGATAAAAGATGTGATTCTTTCGGATACCTTTTCCGGCGAACACCCTGCAAGTAGTACCAAAACAAATACTGCAATCAGACTGAAAATCAATGTTTTGTTTTTCATGTTATGATCCTTTTTAAATATTTTTTATTACTTCTGGCTTATGATAGAAGAATTTTATATTTTTGTAAATGAAGACACATAGATGTTGAAGTATGTATTGTTATGGGTTATAAATAGATATTAAAAATAGTTAAAAGAAGTTAAAAGCGGCCAATCAATAATGGATAAGCAGGACAAAAGAGAAAAGTTAAAAGAACTTTACCTTGAGATCAGGGATTGCCAGCTGTGCGGATTATGTAAAAGCAGGACCAAATTTGTTTTTGGCAGCGGAAGTGCCTATGCCGAGGTAATGTTTGTGGGAGAAGCTCCGGGGAAGAACGAAGACATGCAGGGGCTGCCTTTCGTGGGTCAGGCAGGGAAACTGCTCGATGAACTGCTTGGTTCGATCGGGTTTGACAGAAGCGAAGTTTTTATAGCGAACGTCTTAAAATGCAGGCCCCCCGGGAACAGGGATCCTCAAACAGAGGAAATAAATATCTGCAAGGATCACCTTGTGGAACAGATAAAGATAATCGACCCTAAAGTAATATGCACCCTGGGTAAATTTTCCACCCAGCTTCTTCTGAATACCGATAAGGGAATCACGGGCCTGAGAGGTAAAGTATTTAGGATAGATAGTCACATTATCATGCCAATAAATCACCCGGCTGCAGCTCTTTATATGCCGTCAAAAATGGAAATTTTGAAGCAGGATTTTCAAAAAATAAAAAAGCTTTTAAATTCCGGCAGTGAAGTTTCCGATTCCGAGCAGGGTATTTCGAGACTGGAGCCGGAGGATAATCAAGATAAAGATGAACAGTTAGGGCTGTTCTGATATGCAAATCGAGATTATTTCAAATTCTCCTGTTTTTACCCGAAACCTCGGAAAAAAATTCTCAGCAGTTCTTTCGAAGGGAGATATTGTTCTTTTTACCGGAGAACTCGGCGGAGGGAAAACGACCTTTATCTCCGGGTTGGCCGGGGGATTTGGTCTGGGGGAAAATCTTTCCAGTCCAAGTTTTACCATACTGAATGAATACCGTATCGATAATACCAGGAAATTTATTCATGCTGATCTCTACAGGCTGGAAAACACGGGGGAAATAGACAGAACCGGTCTTGAAGACTATTTTTATGATGAGATTTCGATTATATGCATAGAATGGGGGGACAGGATAAAAGATAATATTGAAAAAGATTATCTTGAAATAAATTTTAGCTATTTGATAGACGAGAGCAGTAACGGAACAAAAAGAAAGATTGTTTTTACAAGTTCAAGCCGATACTGGGACAATAAATTATCCGGTTATAAAAAGATTTTGATGAAGAATGGCAGGTAAAGATGGCAGATGATATCAAAAATGTTTTAGGCATCGACAGCAGCACAGGAAGGTTGAGTGTCGCTGTTAGCCGGAATGAGGAGCTGTTATCAGAGATGACTGATTATGACAGTATGAAGCATATGGTAAATATTATGAGCTTACTTGACATAACTCTGAAAAAAGCAAAACTTACCATTAAAGATATAGATGTTTTTGGGGTAAATCTGGGTCCGGGAGATTTTACAGGTACCAGGATAGGGATAAGCATTATCAAGACTTTAGCCTGGCTGGAAAGAAAACCTTCATTTGGCATAAATTCACTGGATGTCTTTGCCGTTGGAATCAGCCGGGAAAACGAAAAATTTATTTCTCAGGGTCTTAACAAGGATGTTTCTGTTCTGGTTATGCCCTGTCTTGATGTCAGAAAGGCGGAAGTCTATTTTTCTTTCTATGAGATTACTGCCGGAACCGGCAATGGAATAAAAGAAAAAGAAAGGGCGGAGAGAAAAAGCTACATTGCCAGGATTGAAATCAGGGGCAGACGTTACATTATAAATAAGGTTGGTGAAAATTTTTTGGTACGCAATAGCGAACTTAAAAATTTTTTGGGCAAAATGACGGTAAACGGGATTTTAAATATACCTGGCAGCATAGATGGATATAGAAATCCAGGAGTATTGATCGGAGGAAACTGCTTCTCAAGTTATGGAGATACAATTTCGGATGCAGCCAGCCAAAATAATATTTTTAAACTGGATAAAAAAACAACATATCCGTATGCAAGATATCTTAATATCTGCACCTATTTCAATGCTGAGAGAGAAGCGAAAAGCGGGAACCTTATACCTGTCTATGTCAGAGACTTCGTCCCCTTCGGCGGCAGAGCGGATAATCCATGCTCTCCGGCAGTAGGAAATAATAGGAAAGATAAATGAAAAATAGCAAGAAGAGGATAAAAAAAGGAAAGCAGACAAAGGAAAATCTAAAACATGAATGTCCTGAAAAACGGGGATAAAAAAGACATATATATACTGGGCATCGAGACGTCCTGTGATGATACCTGTGCCGCAGTTATCAGGAACGGTTCGGCGGTGCTTTCCAGTATAATTTCTTCTCAGGATGAGATACATGGGAAATACGGAGGCGTGGTACCCGAGATAGCGTCGAGAAAACATATAGAAGTAATAGATATGGTAATAAATGAAGCAATACAAAAATCGGGTATCGATTTCGGCAGGATAAATGCGGTCAGCGTTACAAACAGGCCAGGTCTCATAGGCTCCCTTTTAGTGGGGGTCGGAGCGGCCAAGGCTGTGAGTTACTCCGCTAACATACCACTAATAGCAGTAAATCATCTTGAGGCCCATCTGTATTCCAATATTCTGGAGAATCCCGATACCGGTGGAGGATTCATTGGACTTATAGTCTCTGGCGGACACACCAGTCTTTATTTTGTGGATGATGAGTGGAATATAAAAGAGATAGGCCATACCGTAGATGATGCTGCGGGAGAGGCATATGATAAGATTGCAAGGTATCTGGGTCTTGGATATCCAGGAGGTCCCCTTATCGATGCACTGTCCCGCAAGGGAGATCCTTCTTATATAGACTTTCCGAAGCCTATGATAGACAGCGGAGATTTTAATTTCAGTTTCAGCGGGCTTAAAACAGCCCTTATTTACAGAACAAAAAAGGATAAGACGCTTATGTCCGAAAAAAATATCCCTGACCTTACTGCAAGTTTCCAGAGGTCAATAGTCGAGGTTTTGACAGAAAAGACTTTAAAGGCAGCAAGAAGATTTGGTGTAAAAAAAATACTGGTTAGTGGTGGTGTTGCGGCTAACAGCGAACTAAGAAAAGAGTTTTTAAGAAAGGGCGGGGAAAGAAATATCGAAATATTTATTCCTCCTCTTTATCTGTGTATGGATAATGCCGCAATGGTTGGATGTCTTGGTTATCATAGATGTATAGATGGAAGATTCAATGACCTTAAGGTAGATGTTTATTCGAGGAGTGACATTTAAACATTGGGATAAACATTATTTTTTATTTTTTTTATAAACAGTCAATTAAAAACAGCCAAAGATTTTCTGTCGGATGCCTAAAATTTTAAATTTTTTCAAGTTTTATCCTTGATTTTTTAATCGGGTTATAATATTATTTTTTAATGTTAGCAGTCTACATATAAGAGTGCTGACATTATTTTGTGTTTTAGCACAAATCTGTAACATATTTCTTAAGGAGGAAAAACAATGAAATACAGACCACTTGGTGACAGATTACTGGTGAAACCTAATCCCAGTGAAGAAAAAACCAAAAGCGGGATCGTTCTTCCGGATTCTGCAAAGGAAAAACCACAGGAAGGTAAAGTACTGGCAGTCGGAAAAGGCGCAAAGGATGAAAAAGGTAGTATAATTCCCATGGAAGTAAAAGTCGGAGATGTAGTGCTTTATTCCAAGTATTCGGGAACAGAAGTTAAAATTGACGGCCAGGAACATCTGATTATCAAAGAAAACGATGTTCTGGCAATCGTAGAGTAAATTTTATTTTAAAATGGAGGTAAAAAACAATGGCTAAAGAACTTAAGTATGATGAGACTGCAAGAAGAGCTCTCGAAAAGGGTGTAAATATAATAGCAGATGCAATAAAAATAACCCTTGGACCAAAAGGCAGAAATGTGGTGCTGGATAAAAAATACGGTGCCCCTACGATTACAAATGATGGTGTGACCATTGCAAGGGAAATCGAAGTCGAGGATGTTTTTGAAAATGCAGGTGTTCAACTCTTGAAAGAGGTTGCTACCAAGACCAATGATGTTGCAGGAGATGGTACCACAACCGCAACACTCCTGGCGCAGGCAATGGTAAAAGAGGGACTGCGAAATGTGGCTGCAGGAGCCAATCCACTGATGCTGAAAAAAGGTATAGAGGAAGCAGTAAAAATAGTTGTGGATCAAATTGGAAAGATGAGTAAGGATATTGCAACCGATAAAAAGAAAATCGCCGAAGTTGCGGCAATATCGGCTGCCGATGAAGTAATCGGAAACACCATTGCTGATGCAATGGATAAGGTGGGTAAGGATGGAGTTATTACTGTTGAAGAGTCGAATAAGTTTGGTATCGAAATAGAACTTGTCGAAGGACTGCAGTTTGACAAAGGGTATCTTTCTCCATATATGGTAACAGATGCAGAAAGAATGGAAGCAGTCTTGAACGAACCCTATATTCTTATTTCAAATCAAAAAATTGCAGCAGTCGGGGATCTGATTCCGGTTCTCGAAACAATACAGAAGTCAGGCAGACCGCTTCTTATAATCGCTGAGGATGTTGAAGGAGAGGCACTGGCAACTATTGTGGTCAATAAACTGAGAGGAACTCTTACTGTCGTTGCTGTAAAGGCTCCCGGATTTGGTGACAGAAGGAAGTCTATGCTAGAAGATATTGCCATAGTGACAAATGGAAAGGTAATAAGTGAGGAAATTGGCGTAAAATTAGAAAATATCACTCTTGATATGCTCGGCATGGCAAGACAGGTCAAGGTAGACAAAGAGAATACCACTATTGTAGAAGGAAAAGGATCCGCAAATGACATTAAAGGCAGGATAAAACAAATAAAGAATGAGATAGAGCAGAGTGATTCGGATTTCGATAAAGAAAAACTCCAGGAAAGACTCGCAAAACTGTCAGGCGGGGTTGCAGTAATAAAGGTTGGGGCTGCGACCGAAGTCGAACTTAAAGAGAAAAAGCACAGGATAGAAGATGCGCTCTCTGCTACCAAGGCAGCAGTTGAAGAAGGGATCGTTTCAGGCGGAGGAGTTGTACTTATAAACATAATTCCAAAAATCGATCTCAGTAAATTTGAGGGCGACATCAGAACCGGTGCAGCTATCGTATTGAAGGCTCTGGAAGAACCGTTAAGACAAATAGCTTCAAACGCCGGTATGGAAGGTTCTGTTGTAGTAGAGAATGTTAAGAAGATGCCTGTAGGCGAAGGATTCGATGCCTTAAACGGAAAATATTTGAATATGATAGATGCCGGTATCATAGACCCGGCAAAAGTCACAAGAAGTGCACTGCAGAATGCTGCGTCAATAGCTGCATTGCTTCTTACGACTGAAGTAATCGTTGCAGAAAAACCTGAAAAAGATAAAGGAATGGGGATGCCCCCAGGCGGCGGATACGGCGGAGGAATGCCCCCAATGTAACGGCATCTGATTAAAGCTACTATTAGAATTGAGATAGCTTTAATAGTATAAATAAAAGAGAAATAAGGCTGGCTTTTATATAAAAGCCAGCCTTATTTATATAGAGGCGAAAACATAATAAATACAAAGTATAGTGCATTAATATAAAAATAATTTTATTTATTAAAAATGCCATTGATAATTGCCATAAACCATATTATAATGGCAAATGTAATTATAAAAATAATTTTAGTTAGTAGAGGTTTATTAAATTGGCAACAAAATTTAAAACAAAAATTGATAAATTTGGAAGAATAGTAATTCCAAAAAAAATAAGAAATGACTTCGGTTTTAAAAATAATACTGAAGTTGAAATAGAGGCTACTTCGGATAATATAGTAGTTCATCCTAAACCATCAAATCCATTTGTTATAGATAGAGATGGTATACTTGTGGTCTGTTCAGAGCCTATGGAATCCTTTACTGATTTTTTACAAAAAGATAGGGAAGACAGGATAAAAAGAGTTATTAAGGATATAAAACGTTGAAGGTTTTCTTTGACACATCTGTAATAATTGCAGCATTTATAAATGCACATCCCAGGCATGAAAAATCCCTGCGCTGGCTGCAGAGAGTCAAGAAAAAAGAAATTGAGGGTATAATTTCTGTGCACTCCTTAATTGAATCTTATTCAATTCTTACAACATTACCATTAAGTCCAAAAATCTATCCTTCGCTCGCAGTGAATCTAATAAAGGAAAATATTTTAAAGAATTTTGTAGTGGTTAAATATAATACTACCGATTACTTTGGATTATTAGATGAATTTTCTTCAGGTAATATTATCGGTGGTGCAAGTTATGATGGATTAATATTATATGCTGCCAGGAAAATGAAAATAGATAGGATCTTAACTTTGAATGTTAATGATTTCATAAGAATTGCGCCACAACTTACCAAAATTATATCTGAACCCTGATTCTATATTTAAATCTATCTTTATTGAAAATTAAATTTAGATATCAGTTAGGTATTTTGTAAATAGATAAAAAATCGCTCTGCAGGTGTAAGGCCTCACTTTACAAATTGAATAAATCAATAACTTATAGTAATATTCTTTTAATATTATTCTGTAAACTTCAGAGAAGTAATTTTTTTACCGGTTTTTAAAAGATTTAAGTCTTTTAGTTATTTCTGGAATTTCTATAGCAAGGTATATCTATTATGGGTATTGATTTTTTATACAGGGTCTTATTTATAATTGCAGCTTATCTTTTTGGTTCTTTCCCCACTGCCTATGTGGTATATAAAATTAGAAAAGGTGACGATATAAGAAAATACGGAAGCGGAAATGTAGGAGGAACCAATGTCACCCGAACACTTGGAGTAAGTTATGGCATCATAACTATTATAGCCGATATCATCAAAGGTTTTATACCCATACTTGTCCTTTACTTCATTTATCCTGAAGATATGATACTTCTGGCTCTTGTGTCTGTTGCTGTCATACTGGGTCATGTTTTTCCCGTTTATATTAAGTTTAGGGGCGGAAAGGGAATTGCAGTCTCTTTTGGAGTAATAATCGCTGTCTCATGTCTTCCCTTTATAGGCAATCCCGTATGGATGGAAATACTCCCGATTTTTATCATTCTGGGCATCTGGGCCATAATTTTTTCGATTTTCAGAATTGTATCTCTCGCATCCCTGTGTGCGGCTTTTGTCAATCCATTTGCTTTTTATTTTACCGGATACGGATGGGTAATAGTTATAGCGGCCTTTTTATGGAGTGCGCTTATGTTTATCACTCACAGGGAAAATATTAAAAGATTGATTAAAAAAGAAGAGAAAAAACTTAAAAGATAAGGGGAATAAATGGAAATAGAAATTGGGAAGGGGAAAACCGGCAGGAGATCTTATGGTTTCGATGAAGTATCGATAGTTCCCAGCAGGAGGACCAGGGATCCTGAGGATATAGATATCTCGGCGAGTATCGGTAAATACAGGTTAGAATTACCTGTGCTGGCTTCGGCAATGGATGGCGTCGTGGATGTGAGATTTGCCATAGAGATGAGAAAAATTGGCGGGCTTGCAGTACTCAATCTGGAGGGTTTGCAGTGCATGTATGAGAATGCGGATGAGATTCTGGAGAGGATCTCGAAATTTTCTGATAAGGAAGCTACTAGGGAGATGCAGGAAATTTATCAGGAACCTGTTAAAGAAGAATTGATTACCAAAAGAATAAAACAAATAAAAGAGAAAAGTGACATAGTGTGCGCTTCCCTGACTCCTAAAAATGTCGAAAAGTATTATAAAGCGGCAATAGATGCCGGCCTTGATATTCTCGTGATCCAGGGCACGGTGGTAAGTGCCGAGCATGTCAGCAAGACAAAAGCGCCACTTGATTTGAAAAGATTCATCCCCGAATGTCCTATTCCGGTGATAGTCGGCGGATGTGCATCGTATTCCACATCTCTTCACCTGATGCGGACGGGAGCAATAGGAGTTCTTGTAGGTGTCGGTCCGGGAGCAGCGTGTACTACAAGACAGGTACTTGGAATAGGCGTACCCCAGGCTACCGCTATCTCGGACGCTTCTGCAGCCAGAATCAGACACCTTGAAGAAACAGGAGAATATTCGCTGGTGATTGCAGATGGCGGCATGCGTACCGGTGGTGATATTGCAAAAGCCATTGCCTGCGGCGCTGATCTGGTCATGATAGGTTCTCCGCTTTCAAGAGCCAAAGAAGCTCCGGGCAGAGGTTATCACTGGGGTATGGCTACATTTCATCCCGATCTTCCCAGAGGTACCAGAATCAAAACAGATGCAGTGGCAAGCCTCGAGCAAATATTGGTAGGGCCTGCCTTTGAAAATGACGGAACTTTAAATTTATTCGGGGCACTCAGGACCTCGATGGCTACCTGCGGGTATGAAAACATCAAAGATTTTCAAAAAGCCGAAGTTATGGTGGCACCCTCCATTAAAACCGAAGGTAAACTCCAGCAGCAGCAGCAAAGAGTAGGTATGGGGTCATAGTATAGGTAAGATTACAGAAGGAATCATAATATGGATAGCGTACTCGTAATAGATTTCGGCGGACAATACAGCCAGCTGATAGCAAGAAGGATAAGGGAACTCAGAGTTTATTCCGAACTTATCCCTTATGACGCCGATATCGGGAAAATAAAAGAAAAGAAACCGTGCGGCCTGATACTATCCGGTTCTCCGTACAGCATTATGTCGGAAGGCAAAAAGGCCCCTGTCATCAATAAAGAGATTTTTTCGCTTGGTATTCCCATTCTTGGAATTTGTTTTGGGATGCACGCAGCGGCCAGATTGTTTGGTGGAGAGATATCTACCAGCCAGTATAATGAATATGGGAAAACAAAAATAAAATTGAATCTAAAATCAGCTCTTTTTAAAGATCTAAAACCTGTAGAAACTTGCTGGATGAGCCATAAAGATAGCGTGGTTAAGATTCCGCCGGGATTTGGCATAATAGCTTCCACTTCCAATCTTCCCATAGCAGGTATGGAGGAGCCGGGGAAAAAAATATATGGAATACAGTTTCATCCTGAAGTAATGCACACCCCATCAGGGATGGATATACTCAAGAATTTTCTCTTTGATATTTGCGGGTGTTCACCCACATGGACCATGGTCTCGATCATCGAAAAGCAGATGGAAGAAATAAAAGAAAAAGTAAGGGATGGAAAAGTCATATGCGGGCTGAGCGGAGGAGTGGATTCTTCGGTCGCTGCTGTCCTGGTAAACAAAACTGTCGGAGATAAGCTTACATGTATTTTTGTCGACCATGGGCTGCTCCGGAAAGGAGAAGCAGGCAAAGTTATAGAGACTTTCAAGGAAAATTTTAAGATCGATCTGATTCATATAAATGCTGCAGAAAGGTTTCTGAGTAAACTAAGAGGAGTGTCTGATCCTGAAAGCAAAAGGAAAATAATCGGCAAAGAATTCATAGCTATATTTGAAGAAGAGGCGTCAAAGATAAAGGATGCCAATTACCTTGTGCAGGGAACGCTGTATTCCGATGTTATAGAAAGCGGTACCAGGGATGCGGCGAGGATAAAATCGCATCATAATGTCGGCGGACTTCCGGATGATATGAAAATTAAATTAATCGAGCCTTTAAGATTATTATTCAAAGATGAGATTAGAAAGATAGGGATAGAACTGGGTCTTCCGGATGAAATAGTCTGGAGGCAGCCTTTTCCCGGTCCCGGACTGGCAATCAGAATAATAGGCGAAGTTACGGATGAAAAAATAAGAATACTTCAGGATGCTGATGAGATAGTGGTGGAGGAAATAAAAAGAGCGGGATTGTATAAGAAGATATGGCAGTCTTTTGCTGTACTCCCCAGCATTAAAAGTGTGGGAGTAATGGGAGATGAGAGAACCTACGAATACCCGATTATAATAAGGGCGGTTGGCAGCACGGATGCCATGACTGCAGATTGGGTAAGGCTGCCCCATAAAGTTCTGGAAAGAATGAGCACGAGAATAGTAAATGAGGTTGAAGGAGTAAACAGAGTGGTATATGATATAAGTTCCAAACCGCCAAGCACTATAGAATGGGAGTAGATGATAATTAAAAAGTATCAAAGGAGTATTGATGGAAAACGATTTTAAGGAAAAATTAAACAAATACAGGAAAGAAATCAATGAAATCGATGAAAATATTGTAAATTTTTTAAATAAAAGGGCTGAAGTGGTGCTGAAAGTAAAAAGGTTGAAAGAAGATAGAAACGTACCATTGTATGATGCAAAAAGAGAAGAAGAATTGTTTAACAATGTCATCAAATACAACAAAGGGCCCTTATATAATGACAATATCGTACAGATTTTTGAAAGTATTTTAAGAAATGTCCAGGTTCTGGAAAAAGATGAGAACCTTTAGGCAGCAGTTTACTTTTTAACCATATTTTTGAAGCATCTGAAGTGAAGCTTCATATATATTGAAGAAATATAATAAATGAAAGATAAAAAAGAAAAACAAAAAAAAGTCAGTGATAATATAAAACTGATTGAAGACGGTTATATTACTGTTATTGCAGGTCCCTGCGCAATTGAAAGCTGGGATCAATTGGATGCTATTGCAAAAGTCGTAAAGGATCTGGGGCTTTTATTTTTACGCGGAGGGGCTTATAAGCCCAGGACATCTCCGTATAGTTTTCAGGGATTAAAAGAAGAAGGCTTGAAGTATCTGAGGGAAATCAATGCTAAATATGGCCTTATGACGGTAACCGAAGTTACTGATACAGAGCATGTTGATATCGTAGCCGATAACGTGGATGTACTTCAGATCGGCACCAGAAATATGTCTAACTTCGCTCTGCTTGAGAAAGTTGGCAGAGTGGCAAATGAAAAAAATAAAAAAGTCATCCTTAAAAGAGGATGGGCATCATCGATAAAGGAATGGCTGCTGGCAGTCGAGTATATAACATTAAGTGGAAATACGGAAGTAGTATTGTGTGAAAGAGGGATAAGGACATTTGAGACTGACACGAGGTTTACACTGGATCTATCAGCAGTTCCGGTTATAAAGAAACTGAGCAAGCTTCCTATTATTATTGATCCCTCTCATGCTGTCGGGCAAAGCGATCTGGTTATTCCCATGAGCAGGGCCGCAGTCGCTGTGGGGGCAGACGGTCTTTTGGTAGAGGCGCATGTCAATCCTTCCAAGGCATTAAGTGATGGACAGCAACAGTTAAATATAAAGGAATTGGTGGAATTAATACGGCAGTTAAAAAATATTGCCGGTGTCATCGGAAAGAAAATAAGATAAGTTGATGAAACTTGGAACTAGAAAAGTATTTAAATCCCCAGCAAATTAAAGCCGTAAAAAGTACCGATAAGCCGCTTCTGGTTATTGCAGGCGCAGGAAGTGGAAAAACAAGGGTACTGACTTACAGAATTGCCTATCTGATCAAAAATAAAGGTGTGGACCCCTTCAATATTCTTGCCATTACTTTTACCAATAAAGCAGCCAGAGAAATGAAGAGAAGAGTAATCGATTTGGTCGGAAGAGTAGGGCAGTATATGTGGGTAAGCACCTTTCATTCGTTCTGCGCCAGACTTCTCCGGTTCGAGATCAATCACCTGGGTATGTCCGGAAATTATGTGATCTATGATGATAAAGACTCTATAAGCCTGATATCAAATGTCGAAAAAGAACTGGATATAGATATCAAAAGATTCCCTCCCAAAGCGGTAATGTCTGTTATAAGCGACACAAAAAACAGGTTGATCGATTATGAGACTTTTTCAAAAAATGCGACCGATTATTTCGATAAAATAGTATCAAAGGTTTATCGTCTTTATCAGGAAAAGCTGTTCGAGGCAAATGCGCTTGATTTTGATGATCTCCTGATGTTTACAGTCAATATTTTTGAAATGTTTCCGGAGGTAAAAAAGAAATATCAGGAAAAGTTTAAATATATTCTGGTAGATGAGTTCCAGGATACGAATATTGCCCAGAACGAACTTGTCATGCTCCTGTCGGAAGAACACAAGAGGATCTGTGTGGTAGGAGACGAGGATCAGAATATTTACAGCTGGCGGGGAGCTGAAATAAGAAATATTACAGATTTCGATAAACGTTTTGAAGGCACGGTAGTTATAAAACTGGAACAAAATTACCGTTCCACCCAAAATATTCTTAATGCCGCAAACTATATAATAAAAAACAATGAAAACAGAAAACCTAAAAAACTGTGGACCGAGAATCCTGAAGGGGAGATGGTTTCAAAATATATGGCCCCGGATGAAAAAGCGGAAGTCGATTTTGTGGTCAGAAAAATAGAAAAATATATGGAAGAAAAAAATAAAAGATACAGGGATTTTGCTATTTTTTACAGAACCAATGCCCAGTCCAGAGCCGTGGAAGAATATCTCGTAAGACGGAACATACCTTATAAGATTTATGGGGGCCTTAGATTCTACGATAGGAAAGAAATAAAAGACATGCTTGCTTATATGAAGCTTATTTCAAATCCCAGGGATGTGATAAGTCTTGTCAGGATCGTTAATGTTCCAAGGCGCAAGATCGGAAAATCTACAATTGCTGTAATAGAGAAATACGCCCAGAGGAAAAATATCACTTTTTGTGAAGCTTTTTATAGAAATGATGAGATTCCAATGCTGAGTAAGGGCACAAAGGAAAAAATTAATAAATTCATATCGCTTATTGCGGAATTCAGAAGTTTTTCCATGGAACAGGGGGTAAGCGAAGTACTAAAGAAAATCTGGGAAAAAACCGGATACATAAGGGAACTTGAGCATGAAAATACTATAGAAGATTTAAACAGAATAGAGAACCTGAGAGAACTTTTAACGGTTACTAAAGAATATGAAGAAAAATACGAATCAGGGAGTTTCACTGAAAGTTCATTTGAAAAATCCGGGATTACTCAAACTGAAGATAAGAAAGATACTGCCGATGCCACAGATTTATACAATCTGGATGGATTTTTGGAAGAAGTATCGCTTCTTACCGATATTGATAATTATGATGAAAATACCGATGGTCTGATCCTGATGACTCTTCATAATGCCAAGGGTCTGGAGTTTCCGGTTGTATTCATTATTGGAATGGAGGAGGGAATTTTTCCACATTCAAGAAGTATGAGCAGTGTAGAGAAGGTCGAGGAGGAGAGAAGACTTTGTTATGTGGGAATTACACGGGCCATGGAAAAAGTATTTTTATCTTCTTCACAGCTGCACAGCATTTACGGAGATACAGGTTTTAGAAATGTTTCCCGTTTCATAAATGAAATAAGTGAAGATCTTTTAATAGACGAAAATAAAATCGAATCCGAGAATATAAAACGAAGTATCTCGAAAGGCGGAGATAATGGATACGGGGGAAAAGATAGTTATAAAAAAGGTGATTTGATAGAGCATAAATACTGGGGTCAGGGCAGGGTCTTAAAAGTGAAGAAGTTGACCGGTGATTGTGAACTGGATGTAATGTTTGATAAAGCCGGTTTGAGACACCTTCTTGTAAGTTTTGCACCAATAAAAAAGATAAAGTGACCTGAGTTATTTTAGATTTTCGGGATTTAAACCTTTTAATTCCGGTGTTACAAATCTGCCGTTTTTTCTTATCAGGACATTGTCAAAATAGATTTCCCCGCCACCATATTCAGGTGTCTGAATGCTAACAAGATCCCAGTGTATTGCGGAATCATTGCCATTGGATGCTTCCTTGTAACATTTTCCGGGTGTGAAATGGAAGCTTCCCATTATTTTCTCATCGAATAAAGTGTCCTTCATGGGCCGGATTATAAAGGGATTGACACCGAGGGCAAATTCTCCAATATATCTGGCTCCGCTGTCCGTATCGAGGACCTTATTTATTCTTTCTGTATCACTGGAAGAAGCTTCGATGATTTTACCATCTTTAAATTCAAGTTTGATGTTTTCATAAGTAACGCCCTGATAAACAGCGGGAGAGTTAAAGGCAATTTTGCCGTTTACGGAGGATTTTACCGGAGCAGTAAATACTTCGCCATCGGGTATATTGAATTCGCCGTCGCATTTTATGGCGGGAATATCTTTTATAGAGAAGGAAAGATCCGTGTCTTTGCCGGTTATATGAACCCTGTCTGTTTTATTCATGAGTTTTACAAGGCTATCCATTGCTTTTGACATCTTGCCATAATCCATATTGCACACGTTGAAATAAAAATCTTCAAATGCTTCCATACTGGTACTTGCAAGTTGAGCCATTGACTTATTAGGATATCGCAGGACCACCCATTTGGTGTCATTTATTCTAATATTGTTTACGGCTTCTATGAAATATTTCATATAATCTGCCATTTTATCAGGTGCGATGTCACTTAATTCGCTTATGTTGTCACTGGCTCTTATTCCTATAAAAGCAGCCATTTCTTTCATACGGGGAAGTTCATACTTTGCCAGGGATTTTAATTGTTCGGTAGTGGCCTCTTTGAGTATTTCCCTTGTAACGCTATAGTCTTTTAAATCTGCAAAAGGCATTCCTCCGGCTTTATATACTTCATTTATGACTGCTCTCACCAGCGGAATTGCGGAATCTCCCACACAATCAATTAAGACTTTTTCTCCCTTTTGCACCCTGCATGAATAACTTACCAGAGTTTTTGCAAGCTTCTTTATCCTTTGATCCATTGAACCACCTTTTTTATAATCGTTTATTGCTTATTTATACAAATTTATTAGAAGTAATTATACAGCAAACGATTGTACAGTAAAAATCTTTAAGTGATATAATAAAAAATTAATTTTAAAAGGGGGGAAAAATGAGATATGTCAAATTAGGAAACTCACAAATAATGGTCTCTGTGATCGGATTGGGCGCATGGGCGATCGGCGGAAAATGGTGGGGAGGTACGGACGAAAAAGAATCCATAGAGGCTATCCAGGCTTCAATAGACTCGGGTATAAACTTCATCGATACGGCGCCGGCATATGGTCAGGGTCTTTCGGAAAGATTCATCGAAAAGGCTCTGAGAGGAAGAAGAGATAAAGTAGTAATAGCGACTAAATGCGGGCTCAGATGGGATTTAAAAAAAGGTTTATATTTCTTTGATTATGCTCCTGGTGTTCCCATATATAAATATCTTGGTAGAGAGTCTATAGAATATGAACTGGACCAGAGCCTGAAGAGGCTTGGAACGGATTATATAGATTTATATCAGAGTCACTGGCAGGATCCGACGACGACGATTTCCGAAACAATGGAAACGTTTCTGAGATTGAAGGAAAAAGGGAAAATAAAAGCAATAGGAGTAAGCAATGCATCACCTGAAGAAATAAAAGAATATTCCAGACATGGTGTCATAGATTCCGATCAGGAAAAGTACAGTCTCCTTGACAGGAGTCTGGAATCCGATCTCTTACCATGGTGCGAAAAAAATAATGTTTCGGTTCTTGCTTATAGTTCCATGTCTAAAGGACTCCTTACCGGAAAAATGTCACCGGATAGAGAATTTAAACAGGATGATGTAAGGTTCGGCAGTCCAAGGTTTTCTGCTGAGAATATAAAGAAAGTAAATGCGTTGCTGGAAAAGCACTTGAAAACCGTTTCGGAAAAACATAATGCTTCTTACGGTCATATAGCAACTGCCTGGCTGCTTAAAAATCCAAAAGTCATAGCACTATGCGGAGCAAGAAATAAAGAGCAGGCTATTGAAAATGCCAGAGCGGGCGATATAGAACTGGATGGAGACGACATAAAAAAAGTAGATGATTTTATAAAAGAATATGATATGAATCCTCTATAAA
>CAZODG010000012.1:0-18081 GCA_964578525.1 uncultured Actinomycetota bacterium | reverse complement strand
ACCCCTAGTACTCTCATAAACCTGAACGTAAGCTAAATCATTATTTATTTTAATCTCCGTAAGGGTGTCCAGACCATCGCAATATAGAAATACCTTATCACGTTTTAATAAATCACCGGTAATCTCAAATTCTCTTGTATATTCAAAATCATTGTATGAAAGTGCAAGAGCGCTTTCTTCGTTATCTCTGTAGAATGGATCTTCCATCAATCCATTTAGCAATAAATCAGTGAAAACAGAACCTGGCACGCGAGCATTTTCCCAATGTATATCCCGGGTATTTCTCATCTTCCATTCGCCATTCAAGCTGTATGTTTCCATGATATCTCCTTGCCGCAGCAAAATACTTAGTCAGGATTTATTCGTTGTTATTTCCATTTTTGGAATTTAGCATATGTGCAGGTGTTATGTTATCTCTTTTATAACTTTACAGGGATTTCCTACGGCCAATACGTTTGAAGGAATATTTTTTAAAGGATATTATTTTATGATCCTGGTTCGTATTAAATCCTTATACCACATTGCGCTATCTTTTAATATCCTCTCCTGTGTTTCGTAATTTACATAAATAATTCCAAATCTTTTGGAATAACCGTGTCCCCATTCAAAATTGTCCATTAAGGACCATAAAAAATACCCTCTTATATCCGCTCCCTTTCTATTCAGGTCAGCTATTTTCGATAAATGTTTCTTGAGATAATCAATACGTTTATTATCATGTATTTTTCCTTCTCTGGTCAATCTATCGTTAAATGCAGCACCATTTTCAGTAATATAGATCGGTATTGCAGTGTATTCATTTCTTATTCTTAATATAAGATCATATAAGGATTCCGGTACTATTTCCCAGTCCATTTCGGTTCTCTCGAATTTTCCATGAACCTTTTTGAATTTCAACTTTGAATCCGGAGAAAACTTTATCAGTTCACGCGAATAATAATTTATTCCCAGAAAATCAATTTTATTGGATATTTTTTTCAAATCCCCATCCATTATAAAATCAAAATAACCTGTAAATTCTTTATAAACTTCTTTCATATCCTCGGGATATGATGCTTTAAAAATCGGGTCCAAAAACCATCTCATAAAATAGCCATCAGATATCTTAGCTGCCTTTTCATCTTCCTTATGATCGGTGGCAGGATATGAAGGAATAAGATTAAGAGTTATCCCGATTTTACTGTCTTCAAAATTAAGTTTTCTGAATTTTTCTACTGCTGCCCCGTGAGATAATAAAATATGGTGTGCAGCTATCAGGGCTTCTCTTAGATTTGTGTGTCCAGGTGCATGAATACCTTCATAATAACTAAAAAATGAGGAACATATAGGCTCATTATGAGTTATCCATAATTTTACGGAATCATTAAGTTCCTTAAATACTTTTACTGCATATTCTTCGAACCATATCACTGAATCCCTGTTCAACCATCCACCCATATTATAGGCCCATATTGGCAGATCCCAGTGATAAAGAGTAACAACCGGTTTTATATTTCTCTTTTTTAATTCAATAATTAAATTTTTATAAAACTCCATACCTTCCGGATTATATTTTCCTTTTTCCGGAAAAATCCTTGACCATGAAATCGAAAATCTGTATGCGTCTATGCCTATCTCTTCCATCAGATCCACATCTTCTTTATATCTGTGATAATGTTCACACGAAATATCGCCGGTATGGCCCTCATATGTTTTTCCGGGAGTCTTTGAAAATATATCCCAGATAGAAGGGGTTCTTCCCCCCTCATCGACTGCCCCTTCAACTTGATAAGATGATGTTGCAGTACCAAAAACAAAATCCTTGTTAAATCTTTTCATCATTTTTATCCTTATATCAATCTGAATTTTTCCGATTATAGCTTGCTACTTACCTAAAATTACACTGACTTTTACTTCTTTTTTTCCTTCTTTAAATGGAATCAAATTTCCTTCTATCAATTCATCATCTACCTTCAAATATTTAACCCCTTTACTGATTCCGTCCGGATTATTTATTGTAATATTATATTTTACCCCCCTGAACAATCGGATTATATTGTACTCTTTCCAGTCTTCAGGAATACAGGGGTCTATTATAAGCCCATCGTAATCGGGTTTGATTCCAAGAATTGCCTGAGAAATGTTTACAAAACTCCAGGCCGCCGTACCGGTAAGCCAGGAATTTTTAGCCTCGCCGTAAGTAGCAGCATCGCGGCCGGCAATCATTTGAGCATAGCAGTATGGTTCACAGCGGTAAGTCTCTATATTATCTTCCTTTGTGCTGGGACAGATACTCAGATAATAATCAAACGCTTTATTACCATTTCCAAGAATAGTCTCGGCAATGGAGATCCATGTATTATTATGGCTGAATATTCCCGCGTTCTCCTTGTAGCCTGGTGGATAGGAAGAAATTTCTCCCAGATTCAGGTAATATTTCGAATACGCAGGTTGATGAAGAACTATTCCCTGTGGAGTCGATAGATATTTCTCTATGCTATCCAGTGCTTTCCTTGCTCTGCCATCTTCTAAACCTACACCGCCCATAATGCACCATCCCTGAGGTTCAATGAATATTTTTCCTTCTTCACATTCTTTTGATCCGACCCTGGATCCATAATAATCATAGGCTCTCAGGAACCATTCTCCATCCCATCCATATGTTTCCACAGCTTTTTTTATAAGTTCATAACTTTCTCTGATTTTTTCAATCCTCTCTTTATGATCCGTCCTCTGTAAAAGTTCGATTAGCTCCTTGCAAACATATAGAAACAGCCCTGCGATCATAACTGATTCGGCTGCGCCACCGGGCCTGTCCCCATAAGTCTGAAAACTTTCACCCGGATTTTCTGAAAAACAATTCAGGTTCAGACAATCATTCCAATCAGCATGCCCTATAAGCGGAAGATTGTGAGGTCCCAGATTTTTAAGAGTATATCCTATAGAGAGGAAAAGATGATCAAAAAGAGTATCTTTACTATCAGAAATATCCGAATAACCAGTTACTTCATCAAGAATCGAGAAGTCCGCTGTTTCTTTGATATATGCACATGTAGAAACTATCAGCCATAATGGATCGTCATTAAATTCTCCGCCGACATCTTTATTACCTTCCTTCGTAAGCAGCTGATATTGATGATAGCAGCTCCCATCTGAAAGCTGGACATTGGCAAGTTCCAGGATTCTTTGCTTTGAACGTTCAGGAACCATATGCACAAAACCAAGCAGATCCTGGTTAGAATCGCGGAATCCCATTCCGCGTCCAATTCCTGATTCATAGAAAGATGCAGAACGGGATAGATTAAAAGTTACCATACATTGATATGGGTTCCAGATATTGACCATATGTTCAACATGTTTATTATTTATATTTACACTGTATCTACCAAGCAATTCGGACCAGTATGCACCCAGTTGTTTAAAAGCTTCGTCTATCGCTCCAGGACTTTCATAAGTTTTAATTTTTTCCCACAGTGATTTCTTATTTATAATATTAGGAGCTGAAAATTTCTCATTCTTATTATTTTCAATGTAACCAAGGACAAAATAGAATTCTTTACTCTGATTTGGTTCAAGTGTGATATCAAGTTGATGAGCTCCAATAGGTGCCCAGCCATGTGCAATCGAATTTGTACACTTACCATCATGCACAGCTCTGGGATTTCCAAATCCGTTATTCGCACCTATAAAAGCATCCCTGCTGGTATCAAAGCCGCTTATATCCTGACTGCATCTAAAATAAGCGTAATGATTTCTCCGTTCTCTGTATTCAGTTTTATGAAAAATAATACTATCTTCTACTTCTACTTCACCGGTATTGAAATTTCTCTGAAAGTTGGTCATATCATCCATGGCATCCCATAAGCAAAACTCTATGAATGAAAAGAGGGTCAATTCTTTTTTCTTATCCGTATGGTTAATCATTTTTACGTCCCATATTTCTATATCCTCACCAATAGGTACAAAAAATTTTACTTCAACCTCTACACCGTTTTTTTCCCCATTTATTACGGTATAACCAAGACCATGACGACAGGAATACTTATCAAGTGACGTGCAGCTTGGTTTCCAACCGGGATTCCAAATTACATCATCATCTTTGATATAAAGATAACGCCCACCTGTATCAATAGGAACATTATTATACCGGTAACGGGTCAGGCGGCGGAGTCTTGCATCCTTATAGAAACTATAACCTCCCGCTGTATTGGAAATAATGCCAAAATAATTTTCACAACCCAAATAGTTTAACCATGGCAGAGGAGTATCGGGCCTCCGGATAACATATTCTTTATTTTCGTCATCGAAATAACCATATTCATTCATTATTAATTCCCCTGTTTAAAATTTTTTTTCCGTCGAATAGTAAAGAATCTGCAGTTTAGTTTTATGATTAAGGATAGTTCCTCGGTTTGTTACGCAGCGAGGTGAATTGTATATAAATTCTTTACTACTTAAAGATTTTCTCAAATTTTTTCTATTAATATATCTTTATTACTTTTTATGGCTAACTTCAATTCTAATTACAAAAGGATGCTTTTTTATTATCGATATTATTTTTTCCTTGTTGATTCTCTTATGACCAGCTCTGCAGGAATAATGAAATATTCCAAAGCATCGATATTATTTTCTATAGAATTTATTAGATTTCCTGTGGCAACAGATGCCATTTCCATAATAGAGCTCCTGACAGTTGTCAGAGTCGGAGAAACATAACTTGCGATTCTGATATCATCGTAACCAACAATAGAAATATCCTCAGGAATTCTTATTTTCATCTTTTTTAGCGCTTTCATGGCACCAATAGCCATCGTATCATTTGATGAAAAAATAGCTGTCATCTTGTTTTTGACTTTATTTTTTAAAAGCTGGTTCACACAGTTAAATCCACCTTCTTCGGTAAAATCCCCATAAACTATATAATCTTTTTTATTTTTAAGTTTTATTTCACTCATTGCTTTTTTATATCCTTCAAATCGTTTGAAACCTGAGTATTTATTCATGTCTCCGCAAATATGTGCTATCTCCGTATGACCATAATCTATTAGATGTCTTGTAGCTTTATATGCACCGCCAAAATTATCTGAATTCACAATAATATAATTGTGTGCAGCTCTGTTCTGGTTTCTCTCCTGATCTATTATTGCTATTTTATATCCGGATTCTATAAGGCCAAAGATTTCTTTAGAGTTATTATTTGCTCCCAGAAAAATCCCACCGGATAATATCTTGCTGTCAAAAAGCTTTCTTATCTTATTAAAATCACTATCATTGTTAATTATCAAAGCCAGCACGTTATATCCTAACTTATCTGCATAATCTATTATTGCTGCTTCGAAAGGTGAGATATATACATTCTGATATACTCTGAATTTTTCATTACCGAGTTTAATATTGGCAATAAAAATACCTATAATATTACTGACTTTACCAGCAAGTGCCCTTGCCGGCCCATGGGGCACATAACCATATTTTTTAATAACACTGCTTACTTTTTTTCTTGTTTCTTCTTCTACATTGGAATAATTATTAACTACCCTGGATACCGTACTCCTGGAAACTCCTGCTAATTTTGCTATATCTTTACTATACATACCATCCTATTATCACTTTTATTTGTATTTACGCAGGTAAACACGCGTGCAACCATTTTATAATAAAACTTTTAGGGTAGTCAAGCTTTTGAAGAAAGCATATTTTAATTCCTATATTAAGCTTGTCAACTTTATTAAGCTTATCAAACTTTATTTAAAAAATCTTATTAAAACAATTATGTGTCATGGACATCTAAACCTATAATCAATATCGATGCCGCCGGGTGACTTGATTACCTGTAAACCTTTTCCGTTTTCTTATCAAACATATGTATTTTATCTATATCCACATATAAGGTCCCCTTGTCACTGCTCTTATAATTTGATTTGGGATTAACCCTGGCTGTAACAAGGATGCCGTCCACGTCAATATATACATATATTTCAGCACCCATAGGTTCCGTAACTTCTATATTGGCAACAATGGTATTGCTTCTCGAAGCATTCTGTACAAAATTGCTGTCTTCCAGATCCTCGGGCCTGATTCCTATCACTATTTCTTTTCCGGCAAGGCTGTTATCTTCGATTATTTTCTTGATCCTGTCGGATATATCGAGTTCAAACATATTACTCTTAAAAGTCATTTGATTGGTTACTGCAGCATCCAGGAAATTCATAGCGGGACTTCCTATAAATCCGGCTACAAATATGTTATCGGGATAGTCATATACTTCTTGAGGTTTGCCTGTCTGCTGGATTATTCCATCTTTTAGAATAATTATCTTTTCTGCCATCGTCATTGCTTCTGTTTGATCATGAGTGACATAAATTATAGTAGCTTTAAGTCTTTTATGAAGTTTTTCGATCTCTGTTCTCATCTGTACCCTGAGCTTTGCATCAAGGTTG
The DNA here is from genome assembly GCA_964578525.1 of uncultured Actinomycetota bacterium. Taxonomy (GTDB): domain Bacteria; phylum Actinomycetota; class Humimicrobiia; order Humimicrobiales; family Humimicrobiaceae; genus Hydromicrobium. The sequence goes on along the minus strand of CAZODG010000012.1, from coordinate 11,662 downwards.
GAAAGAGGTTCATCCATCAAAAAAACTTTAGGATCTCTTACAATTGCTCTTCCTAAAGCGACTCTTTGTCTCTGCCCACCTGAAAGCTGTTTGGGTTTCCTCTTAAGCAGGTCCTCGATTTTTAAAATCTTCGCTGTATCCATTACTCTTTTTTGAATTTCCAGCTTGGGAGTTTTTCTCAATTTCAATCCGAATGCCATATTATCATAGACGTTCATATGGGGATAAAGAGCATAATTCTGAAAAACCATTGCTATGTCCCTATCCTTTGGAGGAACACTATTGACTAACCTGTCTCCGATATATATTTCCCCCTGGGTAATCTCCTCCAATCCTGCTATCATGCGCAGGGTTGTAGTCTTACCGCATCCCGATGGTCCTACCAGGACCGCGAATTCCTGGTCCTCGATTGTGCTATTGACGCTGTTTACCGCTGTTACGTCATCGAATTTTTTTGTGAGGTTTTTTAGAATAACTTTTGCCATTTCTTCTCCCTTTTTTAATTAATGATCAATTTTTAAATTATAGAATAAAAAAAAGTTATTTCCTATAGTAAGAAATGTAATTCATACCGTATGGATCTCTGCCGGCAAGGAAGTCTGCAGCCTTCATCGCCTCTTGAATTCCACTTATCAGCGGATCGGTAATGGCTGCGCACAAACCATTGATAATGCCCATAGTTATGAAATGAATATTTAACAGGTCCCTGTTCGGCATTCCAAAACTAATATTTGAATAACCTCCTGTAATCGATACTCCAAATTCCTTTGCGATCCTCCGCTGGGTTTCCAGTGTTATTTTCGCTGAATCAGAATTAACTGCGTTCGTCATGACCAGACAATCAAATACCAGATCTTCTCTCTTTATTCCAAAAGATTCAGCTCGCTTCATTATTTTCTTCGCAATCTCAAATCTTTTTTCGGCGTCATCGGGAATGCCGTTGTCATCCATTGTGAGGCATATAACTGCGCTGCCGCTGTCTTTCACCATCTGTAAAATCTCTTCCATTGATTCTTCCTTGCCGTTTACCGAATTGATGATAGCTTTATAAGGATAAACTCCCAGTGCGGCCTTCAGTGCCTTTGGATTTGCCGAATCAATACAAATAGGCTGGCTTGTTGCCTCCATAACAATCTTAACAGCTTCCGGCAGCATCTCTACCTCATCCACCCCTACTGCTCCAACGTTGACATCGATTATATGTGCCCCTGCTTCAGTTTGCTTTATGGCATCATCTCTTACTATATCGAATTTGCCCTGTTTTAACTCTTCTGCCAGATCTTTTCGTCCGGTAGGATTGATCCTTTCAGCTATCATAACAGTTGGCAGAGTCAATCCGAATCGAACTTCTGTCCCTTTACCGGTAACTACCGTTTCCATTTTTCGTCCTATCCTTTTCTATATAGATTATTAAATATTTTTACAAAAGCCGTAAGAAATTTCTTATTTACATCCGGCGAAGCAATAGTAACCCTGATATATCCGGATATTCCAAGATTCTTCCCGGGTCTTACTATAAATCCTTTTTTAAGCAGTTCTTCCACCAGTATATCGCTATTTTCTCCGCTGTTTATCAATATAAAATTTGAATATGATCTGACAAAGTCTATTCCGTTTTTAACCAGCACATCATAAAAGTACTTCTTTTCATCCTCTATCCTTGCTTTGATTTCATTGACATAGGATTCATTTTCCAGTGCGGCAACAGCAGCTTTTTGCGCAACCGAATTCACATTAAATGGAAGCATTACTTTATTTAACACTGAGATAATCGAGTTTCCCGATATGCCATATCCGATACGCAATCCGGCCAATCCATAAATCTTTGAAAACGTCCTCAATATAACAAGATTTTTATACTTTGATAAGTATCCTATGGTATCGATCTTGTCCTTACCTGTCATGTACTCGCAGTACGCTTCATCCAGAACTATCAATAAATTCTCTCCGGCATTTTCCATGACAAAATCAAGTTCGCTTCTATTGATATTGGTGCCAGTCGGATTGTGAGGATTTGTAAGGAATAATATTTTTGTCGCATCACTTACCGAATACACCATCTTTTCCACATCCTGCCGGAAATCCTTTAAAGGGACCTTGATCACGATCCCGCTGCGTTTGAGAACTGATTTTTCGTAAATCAAAAAAGTAGGATCGGCAATCACTACATTTTCTCCGGGCTCCACAAAGCTGTCGCATATCATTTCGATAATCTGATCCGTTCCATTCCCCACAATTATGGAACCTTTATCTATATCATACTTTACTGCAAGTCTTTCTCTTATCTCCCGGCATTCACCATCGGGGTAATATTTGATGTTACCGAGGTTTTCACAGATCCTTTTTATAACATCGGGATGCGGTCCGAATAAATTCTCATTGGAGGCAAGTTTGTAAACTTCCTCCAGACCGTACTCTTTTTTTATTTCTTCTATGGTCCTGCCCGGAATGTATTCCGGCATCTTCGAGATCCATTCTTTGATTTTCATACTTATCCTTTTATTCCTGTTTCTTTTCGAATCTTATTTTAACGGAACTTCCATGTGCAAATAATTTTTCGTATTCCGATATTATCTCAATAAACTTCTTTTCTTTCTCCAGTGCATCTTTAGTGTAAGAAGCGACACTGCTTCTTTTTAAAAAATCAAAAACACCCAGAGAAGAAGAAAATCTTGCATTACTGTTTGTGGGAATAATGTGATTTGTCCCTCCTGTATAATCACCGACCGCCACCGGGGTATAGTCTCCTATAAATATTGCTCCTGCATTCTTTATTTTTTTCAGGACCTCTTCTGTATCTTTTACCATTATTTCCAGATGTTCCGGAGCTATTATATCACAGGCTTCTATTAGCCACGCTTTATCTTTATTAAAGATTATTTTACAATTCTTTTTTAACGACTTTAAAATGACTCCGCTATTTATCTTATTTCCATATTCTTTTATAAGTGAATCTATATTTTCATATATTTTTTTAACGGTTCTTTTTGCCGTATCCAGGCTCGAAGTCAATAGTATGCTTCTTGAATCAGGATCATGTTCTGCCTGTGAAATAAGATCGGCGGCAATGAAGACAGGATTTGCCGAATCGTCTGCAAGTATTGTTATGTCGCTTGGACCGGCAAGGCTGTCGATTCCGACATCACCAAAAACCTTTTTTTTGGCTGCGGTCACATAAATATTTCCGGGTCCCACGATCTTATCCACTTTTTTGATGCTTTCCGAGCCAAATGCAAGAACGCCTACAGCCTGGGCACCGCCAATTTTGTAGACTTCCCTGATCTTCAGCTTTCCGAACAAATATAAAAGGACTCTGTTTAAACTGCCGTCCGGTTGAGGCGGCGTGCAGATAACAATTTCATTTACCTTTGCTATCAGGGCAGGGATTATTGCCATAAGTACCGAAGAAGGATATAGATATCTTCCCCCCGGTATATAAATCCCCACTCTTCCCAGCGGACGCAGTACCTGTCCGACTTTTTTACCACTTCCGGATTTTATATACCATGAACCGGCATCTTTTTTAAATTGGGCGGTGTGATATTTCTCTATATTTTTACGGCTTACTTCAAACGCTTTTATTAGCCCGGGAAATTCTTTTTTGACATCAGCCTGTGCGGATTCTATTTCCTTTTGTTTTACTTTGATATCATCGATACCTCTGGCTTCAAAATTATCAAACTGCCTGCAGAATTTTACTATAGCCTTATCCCCGCCTGATTTTATTTCTTTTAATATTTTTCCGACTGTTTTATCTACAGAATCAGGAATTTTCAATCCCGGGGTCACAAGATCATATATTTCACTGATTTTTCCGGTTTTTTCAATTTTTAAAAAATCATAATTCATATAAAAGACCTTTGATACTTTAAAATGTTTTTATTATTATAAACTATTGTATTAATATGATCAGTGAAAACAAAATTAGTAAAATAGACCTAATATTATAAAGAAAATGCCAGAATATTCAACTTTAAGACCCAAAATCCTTCTCCACGCCTGCTGCGGGACCTGCGCCATTTATCCTTATTTTCTTCTGGAAAAAGACTTCGATGTGACTCTGTTTTATTATAATCCCAATCTGTACCCGGAGGAAGAATATATTAATAGACTTGAAGGAATAAAAACCATTTCAATAAAATATTCTATCCCCCTTTTAGAAGGTAAATATGAAAATAAAAAATGGCTCAGCCTGACTTCGGATTTTAAGGATGAACCCGAAGGCGGAAAAAGATGCACCCTGTGTTTTGACATGCGTCTTAATGAAACGGCCCGCATGGCAAAGAAACTGGGCTTTGATTTCTTTGGTACAACACTTACCATAAGCCCCCATAAAAACCATGAGATTATAAATTCAATAGGAATAAGACTTGCATCCGCTAAAGGGATCAATTTTTATGAAGCGAATTTAAAGAAAATGGACGGATTTAAAAAAACCATGGATCTAAGTAAAAAATTGAACCTTTACCGGCAGAATTATTGCGGCTGCATATATTCTATGAAATAAATGCTTTATTCGTCCAGGTTTTCTTCAAGCTGCTTTTTTTCCCTGAATTTTTTAATCACATAATTGGCTATAATAAACGCAGTAATAAGTACGATGAAATCTATTATATATACTACCTTGACAGGTCCAAGGTAGGAACTGTCTATACGGTAATATTCGATAAATGTCCTGTAAACCGAATAAATCCCAAGATACATCGCCAGTATCAATCCATAAGGTATTTTCCCCGGTCTCTTTTTATAATATCTGTGCATCAGCAAAAGAAGCCCGAACAATAAAAAGTTAGCTATTGATTCATATAGAAATGTCGGATGGAAATATTCATAACTTCTATAACCCTCGATTCTGTTAGCTTCAGCAATATAGAAAAAATTCCACTCAAGGCTTATCGGTTTTCCATAGGCTTCCTGATTAAAGAAGTTGCCCCATCTTCCTATTGCCTGGCCTAGTATCAAACCCGGAGTAAATATATCCGCCCACAGCCAGAAATCCAATTTTCTTACTTTGCAAAATATGATAAGGGCAAGTATGCCCCCTATTACGGCTCCCTGTATAGCAAGTCCGCCTTTTCTGAAAGCAAAAATATAGGCCGGATGACCAGCATAGTAGGACCAGTTTACGATGACATGAAGCAGCCTCGCAAAAAGAACCGAAGATACTACTGCAAATGGGGCAAAATTCAAGACTTCCTCTGCCCTCTGCCCTCTGTACTTTGCTATAAAATATACAACAGTGAAACCTATTAGCAGCGCCAGAGCAGTTAATATTCCATACCACCTTATCTGGAATCCAAACATACTAAAAGCAACCGGATCTATATTCAAAACATCCTCCTAAAACTCGGTTTGATATAATAAATATTTAAGATTTTAACATAAATCAAGCTAAAAATTTATTTAAAAATTAATTTTATTTAAAAACGGTAAATACCTGTATAAAAACCCTACCACCCAATTCATAGAATCCGTAACAAAAATAATGCCCATAGCCACAAGAAAGATTCCTGAAACAATGGATACAACATTAAGATGCCTGTTTATTTTTTTTAAGAAATTGGAAAAAAAACTTAAAAATATTCCGGCAAGTATAAAAGGAAGTCCCAGGCCCAGCGAAAAACTCCCGAGAAGCAGCATCCCCTTAAGCAGGGTTCCAAGTTTACTTGCCAGAAGCAATATGCCCGATAATATCATCCCCACGCAGGGGATCCATCCAAAAGAAAATATTATCCCGATCAGGAAAGAACTGGCATAACCTGATTTCAATGAAGATGATGTCTTAAATCTTTTTTCTATATTCAAAAAACGAATCCTGAAAAGACCTGCATACTGCAAACCGAATATTATCAGTATGCCCCCGCCGATTCTTGAGATGATACCGGAATATTCTTTTAGAACCCGGCCTATAATAGTAGCAGTTGAACCAAGAGCTACAAAGACCAGCGAAAACCCCAGAACGAATAATATGCTGTTTATCAAAAGATATAGCCGTTCCGAAATTTTTATCTTGTCACTTTTGTGAATTACCCTGCCCGACATCATGCTTATGTAAACCGGGATTACCGGTAAAATACAGGGAGAAATGAATGCCAGTATCCCTGCAATAAAAGCAGAAAGTAAACTAATCTCTAACATTTAAAGTACATCTTCAATAACGTTTCTAATTTGTTCTCTGGTCATCCTTCCGACATTTTCGAAAACAATTTCCCCATTTCTGTCAAACACAAATGTAGTGGGAATTGCACGTATTCCCCAGACCGCCATGATATTTTTATCATCTATCAGAATCGGATAATTTATATCATAGTAAGCCGCAAAACTTTTTAACGTAGAAATATCCTCATCCGAAACTCCAATAAATTGGACATCTTTATCCCTGTATTCATTAAATATCTCCACAAAATCGGGAATCTCTGCTATGCATGGAGGGCACCATGTCGCCCAGAAATTCAATACAACTATCTTTCCTTTAAAATCCGATAAGGATATCTCTTTTCCGCTCAGGTCATCAAGCGTAAAATCAACATCGGGAGAAGAAACATTGCCGGATACCCTGCAGCCTAAAAAAATAAAGATAACAGAAGCTATTAGCAGAGCCTGAATAATAATTACAAAAAAATATTTTGTTATTTCCCTATTCTTAAAAAAGTTTTTCTTTGCCAAATCTGTATAAAGTCTCCAGAGTTTCTTTATTTTCTAAAATATCGCCCTGACTGTCCACGTCATTAAACACAAAATCACATAAATAATCAACATATAATACATCAAAAAAAGACCGGATCACTTTTTTGGGACAGTCAAAAATATTAACGGAGTTTGAACCGGCAGTACTTATAAAGATACCCTTTCTATCCTTTTCGATTATCCTTTTTTTATGTTCATACTTAAGTGACCAGAACCTCTGGCATCTGTCGATCAAGGCTTTAAGGTATCCTGATACAGTGGTAAAAAAAACAGGAGATGCAACGGCCAGAAAATCAGCTTCTATTAATTTTTTATACACCTGCTGCATATCATCATCAATTATGCATTCCCCGGTTTTTGAACAATTCCCACATCCTCTGCAGGGAGATATGTTTAGACCGGCAGCTATTATTTTTTTGATTTCCAGATCTTTCTTGGAACCAGCGGCAGCGGAAACTGCACCCTCAAGAAAACTATCCAGAAGTAATCCGGTATTGCCTTTTTTTCTGGGACTGCCGTATATGGCTGCTATTTTAAAACTTTTATTTATTCTTTCGGGATTATTATGCATTTGTAACTTTAAAACAGGATTATAAATAATTTTTAGTAGAATCTGTTTGACAGCCTGTTGATATCTATATCAGCTATCATATGGTCTACAAGCGGTTTTCTTTCTATTTGCTTTAGCCCATCTTCGTATGTCGGCCTATCTATTTCGTAAAAAATACCTGTCGGTATCCTCTCTTCTTCCATGGATTTTTTTATAGCTTCATGCAGGTTGCTTCTGTCGTAATCTTTTAATTCTTCCAGTTTGTATATCCTGCCTCTGTAAAAATCATATGTGTTTATTTTATTGAATGTCACGCATGGCTGTAAGACCTCTATAAAAGAAAATCCTTTATGCTTTATAGCTTGTTTCATTATATCCATGAGATGTCCCGTATCTCCTGAGAAGCCTCTTGCTACAAAAGTGGCGCCGCATATAAGAGCCAGCGCTACAGGATCTACCGGTCTTTCCAGAACCCCTGATGGCGTTGATTTTGTCCTGAAACCTCTGTCGCTTGTGGGAGCGGTCTGACCTGTGGTGAGTCCATAAACCTTATTATTATGCAGGATATAGGTCATATCGATGTTCCTCCTGCATGTATGTATAAAATGGTTCCCTCCGATACCTACCCCATCGCCATCTCCGCCCATTATCAATACATTGAGCTTATGATTTGCGAGTTTTGCTCCCGTCGCTACGGGAAGCGCTCTTCCATGCAATGAGTGAAATGCATAGGTCCTGATAAAATTGGAACCATTGCCGGAACATCCTATGCCATAGACTATAAGAATTTCATGGGGCATAAGCTTTAATTTTACGAATGTCTTTTTAAGCGAGTTCCGGATTCCATAATTACCACAGCCAAGACACCAGGTGGGCTTTCTCTCGGTATTGAAATCCCCGGGTTTTAGATCGTAACTTTCTCTTAAAGGTTTTCTTTTGATATTACTCATATTTTAATACCTGTTAAAAATTTTACATCATACCGATAATTCAATCTGTTATTCTATTTGTTCGATTCCGTTAACAATTTCGCAGGGTAGAAACTGTCTCCCGCTATATTTTAAAATTTTATTTTTTATCCTGTGGCCGGTATTCATCATTATGGTTTTTGCGAGCTGCGATGTCTTATTATTCTCGACCACTACATTTTTATTGCTTTTCCCGATAATCCCCTCAATGGATTCGCCATCGAATGGATATAGATATGTAAAGTGAATCAAGTTTACTTTCTTTTCTTTTTGATTCAATATATTCATAGCCTCAAGAATCGGCCCTTTACAGGATCCCCAGCTCCAGATGGTAATTTCTGCATCGGCAGGACCATAGATCCTCGGAGGGGGTATTTCTTCGATTAACTTTTTTATTTTCCTGAACCGTTTATCTACCATGATCTTCCTGTTAAAGGCTCCATCTTCCGAATATCCATACTCGTCATGTTCATCACTATTAGCTATATGGACCCCGCCCTCTATTCCTGTTACTACCCGCGGAGAGATGCCGTCTTCGGTGTTAAGATAACGTTTATATCCCTCATCTATATCCTTGCTCCTTACCAGAAGCTTTCCCCTATCAACCGTTATGTTTTTATAGTCAAATCTTTCATATGAAAAATGGCTTTCCGATAAGTATTTGTCAAGCATGACGATAACCGGGATCTGGTAAGTATCAGCGATATTGAACGCTTTCCCTGTAAGATAAAAACATTCTTCGGGATCACCGGGCGCCATCACCACTCTCAAAAATTCACCATGCGAGGCATGAATAGCAAACAGCATATCACCCTGTTCCGACCATGTCGGTAAACCGGTAGCAGGAGCAGGTCTCTGGCTTAGTATTATAACAAGGGGGGTTTCGGTTAAAGCGGCGCTGCCCAATCCTTCATTCATGAGAGAAAAGCCGCCTCCAGAGGTCGCGACCATTGCCCTTGTCCCCGCAAAGGAAGCGCCTATTGCCATATTGATCACTGCTATCTCATCTTCGGCGTGTTTTGTTACAATGTTATAATCATTTTCGGCAGATGCAAATGATTCAAGTATCGAAGTTGAAGGAGTCATGGGATAAGCAGCATAAAATTTACAACCCGATCTAACCGCTCCCAGAAAGACTGCGTCATTGCCTGTAAGGAGCATTTTACTTATGGGCTTTACTATTTCAAGTTCATAAGCATTTATTTTTAATTTCTCTTTTATATATTTATATCCAAATTCGGATGATTTGATATTAGAATTGACGACTTCCGGTCCCTTCCTCTCGAATATATCTCTTATGATATTTCTTAATACCTCAAGATCATAATTCAATAAAGCGACCGAAGCACCCAGTGAGACATTGTTGGTCATGACCGGAGGAACACCCAGTTCCGCAATTATTTTAGAAAAGGGCACCATAATATAATTAATATCTTTTCTGGCTTTTTTTATCTCCCCGATGCCGCCATTGTTTTCATCATAGATTATATATCCCCCGTATGTGACTTCTTCCTGATGAAGCCTTATGGTCTCTTCATTCAATGCAACCAGGATGTTGATTTCTTTGTCGACGGAAAAAATCTCATTGGAACTCACCCTTACGGTGAAAGTGTTATGTCCGCCTCTTATCAGGGAAGGATATTCATTGTTATCGACAACATAGTATCCTTTTTTTGCAAATATTTTCGAAAAGATAGTTCCGGTTGACATTATTCCGAAACCGGCTTCTCCACCAATTTTCCAGGTTATATTCGAGACTTTCAATTTAAATCCTTACTTTTTGAACCAATCTTAGATACCATAATATTACCCTGATAATTTATTTGCAACTAATCCTAATATCTTTTTAAAACTTAATTTCAGTATACCGATTACTTGAATGCTGATTCAAGAAATTATCGATTTTTGTGGCAAAATCCTGTTTTTTTTTAGATAATATACTGAAATCCATGACTTAAATAAATGTATGAAGAAGGATAAATTCAAAGATACGGTCAGAACACTTTTCAGGCGCCCGGTCATATCATGGGCCCTTTATGATTTTGCCAACACTTCTTTTGCAGTTGTAATAATCACCTTAATTTTTCCGGTTTATTTTACCGGCATAATTGCATCTCCGGAAATTTACTCCAGAAACTTCGGAGATTTGATGTGGGGAATTGCCAGCGGTACCTCTATGATAATCGCATCTTTGCTGTCACCGGTATTCGGGGCAATTGCGGATACTTCGAGGTCCAAGAATAAATTTTTGACCATTTTAACCCTGGCATGCGTTACTTTCAGTTCGCTTCTTTTCTTTTTAAAGCAAGGGATGGTAGCCTGGGCCGTGATCCTGTTTATAGTCTCCAATATTTTTTATGAGACTTCGATGATGTTTTATAATTCTTTCCTTCCCCAGCTCTCTTCCAAAAAGAATGCCGGTATCGTATCCGGATTCGGATTCTCGATTGGTTACCTGGGGGGTCTGATTATTTTGATACTTGTTTATCCTTTTGTAGTAGGAGGAATCGAACCATCCAACTTATTCAACATTAAAATAACATTTATTATTACATCGATATTCTTTTTGATATTTTCATTACCATCATTTATATTCCTGAAAGATTCCCCAGGTGCAAGTATCGTAAAAATCAACACCTCTTACGTTTTGTATGGATTTAAAAAATTTGCCGGCACTCTGAGAAACATAAGAAAGCACAGGGATCTTATGAAATTCCTGATTTCTTATTTCCTTTTCAGTAATGCTTTTTCCGTTCTTGCCTTTTATGTGGCAATCTATGCCAGAGGTACCTTAAACCTGGGGCTTACTGAAATAATAATACTTTTTATTTTCGGACATATACCCGCTATCATAAGTTCTATTTTCTTTGGCTGGCTGACCGATAAGATCGGCTCCAAACTTACTGTTACAATAACTCTCGTCATGTGGATAACAGTCATAATCCTCATGACAGCTTCCAACATAAAAGCAGTTTTTTATGCGGGTTACATACTTGCCGCCGTATCAACCGGATCTACCCTTATAGCAAGTAGAAGTCTTATGTCATTTCTTATACCCCGGGACAGAGAAGCAGAATTTTTTGGTTTCTATTCAGTAAGCGGAAAGGCATCTTCCATCCTGGGTCCGGTCACTTTTGGGATAATTTCTTTTATTACGAAGAATCAGAAGATAGCCCTGCTGAGTACATTGCTTTTTCTTATAAGCGGACTCATAATCCTGCAGTTCGTGAAAGTGACTTCATACGGGTCCAAAGAAATTAAGGGAGATTATAAGGGAAGATTAAAGTAAGATTAAAAGAAGAATAAAAGACATCCCGGATTACCTACCGGAAAATTGATTTCAAATTTTTCTTATCCAGCTCAGGTATGAGCCATTCAAAACTTTTACTTTTTTAACGAAGCCTAAAACATGGTTGGGAAAAATTCCTATTCTTCCCATACCGGTATCCACTTTAAT
>CAZODG010000011.1:0-19412 GCA_964578525.1 uncultured Actinomycetota bacterium | reverse complement strand
CCACTTTTAATTCAGGAAATATATATGAAAATGAATCATATGGAGTTTCCATACTTGGTCCCGATGGATGGGGACTTGAAGACAAGGAAAGCAATAGAGGGCTTGAAATTAATTTTATACCGGATTCCGAAAATATAAATGTTAGTATTAGTATGCGGGTTTTGAAAAAAGGCTATGCTCCTTCCGAAGATCAGTATTCAGATTTTGCGGAGAAATTATTAAAAGGTATTGCTAAATCCGGTGAAGCTTCGGAGACCGAAAAAACCGAAATTACCGGGGAAATCAATGAAATCATTTACAGAAAGATAAGTTACCGGTATCCCGGCGAAAATAAAGATGGCTGGGACGGCAGTATCATCTTCATAAACCAGGACGATATGCTCTATCTGCTTATAAAGGTTTCAGATATTTATTACGGGACATTTACTGATAATGTATTGGAAAGTATGCTTAAATCTCTTTCTTTTCAATGATACGAGATCCCGCATTTAAAGGATTTTAGTTTATTGATGGATTGGATTGTAATATAATTACTCCTGTTTGTCCTAAAAATCATTTTTTATAAGATATTATGCTTGGTTTAAATACAAAATTAAGGAATCTGGGGAAAAAAGGAGAATCCATAAAAGTTGCTATTGCAGGAGTGGGGCAGATGGGAAGAAGCCTGATATCCCATATCAGGGATCTGGAAGGCATGCAGGTTTTAGCGGTAGCAAATCGGGATATTTGTAGAATTGCCTCCATACTTAAGGAACTGGAGATAAGCGATGATGAGATCGTACTGGCAGGAGCCGCAAGTAGGTTGGATACGGAAAATGACAGTATAAGTAAAATTATAACTGAAGGTGGTATCCTTCAGAGCAGCGTTAGAGAAAAGTTAAACCAGCTTACCGGAAAAGGGAAGCTTATAGTGTCAGATGATCTTAATGTGCTTTTTGCTATCGATAATGTAGATGTGGTAATAGATGCAACGGGTAGTCCCGAAGCCGGAGCATTCATAGCCTCCACTGCGATATCATATAAAAAACATATAATAACCTTAAATGTAGAAGCAGATGTAACCATAGGACCATATCTAAAAAAGATGGCTGATGAAGCAGGTGTGGTATATACGGTATCAGCCGGAGATGAGCCGGCGGCCCTAAAAGAACTTTATGATTTTGCAGATATGCTGGGATTCGAAGTAATTGCTGCAGGAAAAGGTAAGAATAATCCTCTCGACAGGTATGCAAATCCGACCTCGCTTAAGGAGTATGCCAGGAGCAAGGGTTCGAGCCCAAACATGATGACTTCATTTGTAGATGGCACAAAATCAATGATAGAAATGGCCTGTATTTCAAATTCTACCGGCCTGGTACCAGACTGCAGGGGGATGCACGGTCCGAAGGCAGACATAAAGGATCTGGTAAATGTGTTCCGGCTAAAAGAAGATGGCGGAATATTATCAGGAAAGGGAGTGGTTGACTTTGCAATCGGAAATCTTGCTCCCGGCGTTTTTTTAATCTATAGCACCAAAAATAAAATGGTTAAAGCTGACCTTGAATACTTGATGCTGGGAAGCGGACCTTATTATCTTCTTTACAGGCCCTATCATCTCACCAGTATTGAAACACCTCTTTCTGTTGCCAGAGCATATTTTTATAATGAGCCTACAATCACGCCGGATTGCGGTCTGGTATCAGAGGTCATAACTCTTGCTAAAAGGGATCTAAAAGCCGGCGAAGTAATCGATGGTATTGGAAGATATATGGTCTACGGACTCATCGAAAGGTATGGTAAAGCAAAGAAAGAAAATCTACTGCCCATCGGAATTTCAGAAGGCTGCGTTTTAAGAAAAGATATAGAAAAAGATAAACCAATAGAGTATAATGACGTGAGTTTGGCAAAAAAATCATTGTTGCAAGAGTTTAGAAGGTCGCAAGATAAATTATTTTTTGATCTTAAATAAAATAATCAAAAATCATCCAGGAGGTGGAATTCTTAGTGCCAATTTTTAAAAAGAAAAAAATGGTACCCTGGTTGTTGAGTGTTTTTGCAGTAACAGCTTTTTTGTTATTATCTTTTAGCTCCTGTAAATTCAGCACCATAGATAAAGTTGAAGAAACCAGAGAAGTGATGGGAAGTTATGCAACTATAACTGTGTTTTCAGATGAAGAAACCGGAAATGAAGCTATAACTGCCGCCTTTGACAGAATAAAAGAAATTGAGGACATAGCATCGGTTTACGATGAGAATAGCGAAGCATCATTTTTGAATAAAAATGGTTATCTTGATGACCCTTCACCTGATTTTCTAAACCTTATAAATAGTTCTATCGAATACTACAATATTACCGGCGGGAGTTTTGATATTACGGTTCAGCCTCTACTTGATCTCTGGTCCAAAGGCGAATTATGGAAAGAGACTCCGGAAGTTCAGGCTCAGAGAATAGAGGAGACTTTACCGGTGATTGGTTCAGATAAGATAATTGTCAGTGATGATAGAATAGAGTTTAGCGTGGATGGAATGGCCATTACTTTTGGCGGAATTGCCCAGGGATATGCGGTCGATGAAGCAATAAAAATCATAAAAGGATTTGGAATAAAACAGGCGCTTGTAAACATAAGCGGGGATCTATATGCGATGGGAATCAAGCCGGATGGAGAGAAATGGGCCGTTGAACTGGAGAATCCCGACAAATCCGGGGATGCAGACACTGAGATAGAACCTCTTCCGGCATTTGTCTTAAAAGATAAAGCAGCCACTACTTCCGGGAATTATTACCGTTATTATGACCCGGAAGGCGAAGTGGGGCATATAATGGATCCGAGAACGGGTTATTCTGCCGGCAGCTGTATAAGTTCAACTGTGATAGCTGACGTATGCATAGATGCAGATGTTTTAGCAACTGCGGTTTTTGTGCTTGGACCGAAAGACGGGATGGATCTTGTTGAATCACTTGATGGAGTAGAAGCGTTGATAATAGATTCAGACAGAAATCTTTATAGTTCTTCTGGACTTTCGGAATATATAAATTAAAATTATGTGTTGTTTTTTTACTTACTAAAAATTAAATGAATATTGTAATAAAGAAAAAAAGAGCATTTAAAGGGCTATCTCTGCCGGAAAATAAAATAACAGCTAAAAATCCCATTGAAATATTACCTGTTCCGGATAAAGTGGTCATACCTCTTCAGCAAAATATTGGCGTCCCCTGCGAGTTCATAGTCGAAAGGGGAGATACGGTAAAAACGGGCCAAATAATAGCTGATTCCAAGAACTACGTTTCAGCACCCATTCATTCTTCTATCTCCGGTAAAGTGACCAGAATTATTAAAGTAGTAAATCCGGTTACAAGCAGCATTATGGATTCGGTGATAATAGAATCCGATGGAGAAGACAGCTGGGTAGAATTAAATAAGTTATTCGATATCAAAAAATCTGATGATTTCTCCGGGCTAATGAAAATAATAGATTCCATTGACGGAAAAGAAATAATCAAAAAAATAAGAGAAGCGGGAACAGTCGGCCTGGGGGGCGCCACTTTTCCGACTCATGTCAAACTAAATCCTCCACAGGATAAAAAAATCGACACGCTGATCTTAAATGGCTGTGAATGTGAACCATTTATAACTTCCGATCACAGAGTAATGTTAGAGTACGGAAAAGAAGTTCTAATGGGTCTTTATATATTAAGTAAAGTACTTTCACCCGAAAATATCTATATAGCAATAGAGGAAAATAAGGAAGACGCTATCATTCATTTGAGAAAACTTGCAGAAGAAATGGGGCTGGACAGTATTTTTAAATTAGTCGCGCTGGAATCGAGATATCCTATGGGGGCAGAAAAAACACTGATAAGGACCGTAACCGGAAGAACTGTTCCAATGGGCGGACTGCCAATGGATGTGGGAGTCATAATGAACAATGTAGCAACTTCCAAATCAATTTACGAGGCTGTGATTGAAGGAAAGCCGATGATAGATAGAATAATTACTGTTACCGGAGCAATCGAAAATCCTAAAAATTTACTTGTAAGACTGGGTATAACCATAGATGGCCTCATTGAGAGTTGCGGTAAAACGGAAGTCGGGGTCAATTATTTGATTATTGGAGGACCGATGATGGGTATTTCTATCGTAAATACCGATTTTCCGGTAACGAAAGGCATGAATTGCATACTTGTAAGAAAAAGCAGGGTACCATTTGAACAAAATTGCATAAATTGCGGCAGATGTGTGAATATATGTCCCATGAAGCTTATGCCTCTGGCGTATGTCAGGTATGTAAAAAAGGACGACTTTGAAACTTGCAGGGAGTATTATATCGAAAATTGCATAGAATGCGGCTGCTGCTCTTATGTTTGCCCGGCGAATATACCAATTGTAGGTTATATAAAAACAGGCAAGAACCAACTTTTAAAAGTTATCGATTAAAATAGAAAATGGAAAGCAATAAATTATTAATTTCACATGCTCCACATATTTGGGGAGGATTCTCTACAGGTAAGATAATGTTTGTAGTAATGTTTGCCCTGCTTTTTCCTACCGCTGCAGCGATTTATTTTTTTGGATATTATGCAATATATATAATACTTACAAGTACTGCAACGGCTGTTCTTTCGGAATTTGTCATAAAGAAACTGCGTAAGAAAAGATTTATAATGGATGGGAGTGCCGTAGTCACCGGACTTCTTCTGGCGCTTATCTTACCCCCCAGGATACCTTTATGGATGGTTGTAATTGGTGCCTTTTTCTCTATAGCTATCGTAAAGGAAGCTTTCGGGGGCCTGGGATACAATATATTCAATCCGGCTCTGGCAGGAAGGGCATTCTTATCCGTGTGTTTTCCCAAAGAGATGACTTCATGGATCATCCCGCCGCATTTTAATTATGATGCCATAACAGGAGCCACTCCGTTAAGTGATAGTTTCACCTATCATGCAGATAAGCTTTCTTTATACAAAGATCTTTTTTTTGGAAATAGGGGAGGTTCGCTGGGAGAAACATCAGTAATGCTTATTTTAATAGGGGCCGCGATTCTCCTATTGTTGCGTATAATTGACTGGAAGATACCGGTATTATATATAGGAGTTGTTGCGCTGGGGTCATTTTTAATGGGGGAGGATGTATTGCTTCAGGTAATGGCCGGCGGCCTTATGATCGGCGCATTTTTTATGGCTACTGATTATGTGACCTCACCTGTGACCTGGAAAGGAAGAATAATATTTGCAGTTGGTCTCGGAATACTCACAATACTTCTGAGGAATTTCAGCAATATGCCTGAAGGGGTATGTTTTTCCATACTTATTATGAATGCTTTCGTTCCTCTTATAGATAAATATGTGAGAATAAAACCATTTGGTTTTGTCAGGAAAAAGAAAAATGCTTAAGAAAATTTTATCAAATAAAGCATATCCGGTTGTTTTTCTGGCCGTGATTGTGACCATTTCTGTGGTCTTGCTGATTGCGGTCAATAGTTTTACTTCGACAGTCGTGGAATCCAGAAGGGAAGAAGAGGTTACTGGTATCCTTGAAGAGATTTTTCCTGAGATGAACCGGTATGAGCTCGAGGGTGAAGTATATACTATATATCAGGATGATACAAAAGCAGGTTATGCTTTTAAAGCCAGCAGCAGCGGTTATGGTGGAAATATTGATATTCTGGTAGGGCTGGATAATAATTTTAGTATTATAGGAATATCAATACTTTCGCAGACCGAGACTCCGGGTGTTGGCAGCAGAATAACAGAAAATTCATTTACGGATCAATTCAAGGGATTGTCTGCAAGTGATATCGCCCTTAGTTCGGAAGGTGGTAAAATAGACGCGATAACCGGGGCAACAATAAGTTCAAGGGCTGTGGTAGACGCTATAAAGGAAAAAATAGTTGAAATAATAAATACTCTGGAGTAAAAAGCATATTACGATTCCTGAAATTAAAAGAATGGAACATGGGAATGAATGATAATAAAGAACAAAAAGACTATCAGCAAGCGCAAGCCTCTAATTCACAGAAAGAGGATGCAAAAGAAAATAAAAAAAGTGGCAGCGGATTCTGGAAAGAACTTGTCAAAGGCATTGTAATATCTAATCCTGTATTCATACTTATTCTGGGACTATGCCCTGTCCTGGCTATTACAAATACGGTCACCAATGCTCTTGGCATGGGTGCCGGAGTGATATTCGTGCTCCTTTGTTCGAATGTATTGATTTCAAGCATAAGAAAAGCAACACCCTCTATGGTAAGGATACCGATCTTTATAGTTGTAATAGCTACATCTGTCACCATTTTGAGTCTGGTTTTTGAGGCATATATACCTCCACTTTACGAATCACTCGGGATCTATCTTCCGCTTGTCGTGGTAAATTGTATTATTCTTGGCAGGGCAGAGGCATTTGCATCTAAAAATTCGGTACTTCTGTCTACAGCGGATGCAATTGGAATTGGCATTGGCTTTACACTTGCTCTTGTAATAATTTCATTTATAAGGGAAATTATAGGAACCGGAGGTCTTCAGATATTCGGAAAACAGTTATTCAGTATTCCGGGCTTATCAACACATCCTCTGATCTTTTTTATTTCTCCTCCCGGCGCTTTTCTTGTAATAGGGATCATGATGGCAGTGCTGAGACTGATCGGGGTGATGAAAAATGAATAACCTTCTCACCATATTTGTATCAATGGTTATCATAAATAACATGATCCTGGCCAAATTTTTGGGCTTATGTTCTTTTTTTGGTATCTCTAAAAAATTATCCAACGCTTTCAGCATGGGTATAGCGGTAACACTGGTATTGTTGATTGCTTCTGTTTCCACTTCTCTTATTTATAATTATATATTGGTGCCTTATAAAGTAGAATTTATGCAAATTGTGATTTATATTCTGGTGATAGCAACGCTGGTTCAGATAGTAGAGGTAATCATAAAGAGAACAAATATAATCCTGTATAATGCTATGGGTATTTATTTACCATTGATCACCACTAATTGTATAGTAATGGCAATAGCACTGATAAATTCATCTGAGAACTATACTGTTCTGGAAAGCATAGTGAACGCTTTAGGAGCAGGAGTCGGATTTACTCTGGTAATCATTATGATGTCAGGCATAAGGGAAAAACTTGATCTTGCAGATTCTCCAAAATCAATGAAGGGCCTGCCGGTAGCTTTTCTGGTTGCAGCACTTCTGGCACTGGCGTTCGTAGGCTTTAATGGAATGATATAGTGAATAGAAATTCGGATAGTTTAAATTGATATGGATATATTGACTATAACAATTTTAAGCGCAATAGGGATCGTATGCGGTATATTGATTTTTTTGGTATACAGGTTTCTTCCAAAAGAGTCTGGATCTATTAAAAAAATCGAGGAAATTTCTGCATGTCTTCCGGGGGCAAACTGCGGTGCGTGCGGATTTCCCGGATGCTTTGCCTATGCACAGGCACTGACAAAGGATAAAAATATATTTTTTACTAATACCTGTGCAACTGTCCTGCAGGAACCAAAGATGTTAAAGGATCTGGAAAAAGTATTAGGTATTGAAGTGGATTCTTCTAAAATAAATAAGAAGGCAGTAATACACTGTCATGGTAATTCCGATGTAATAGGTGATTATACAGGTATAAAATCGTGTAAAGTTGCCACCAAACTTGTTGGTGGGGACAAGAGGTGTCCTTACGGCTGTCTGGGATATGGGGACTGCGTGGCAGTTTGTCCAAAGAATGCCATATCTATCGATAAAGAGATGAACGTTGCGGTTATAGATCCTGACAAATGTATCGGATGCGGCCTGTGCGTTAAGGAATGTCCGAGGGGGATCATTAAGCTCGTGCCTGCAAAAGCGAATATAGTATATCAGTGCAGTTATGAATCTTTAAAGAATATACCTGGCAGAGAAAGATGTGATATGGGATGTCTGCACTGTAAGAAATGTTTTAAAGCATGCGAGAATGGGGCCATAATATGGGATGAGGAAAAATCTGTTCCCAATTTTGATTTTTCAAAATGTACTATGTGCGGAAAGTGTATTGAAGCATGCCCACGCAACAGATTAATAGAACTTTCCAATATTAATTCAAAAAGAAAGTTAACTGATATCAAGAAAAACAAGGAAGAAATTAAAGAACCCGTGGAAATATCCTGAAAATATAATAAAAGGCATTTTATAACTCAAAATTACTATACTTACCTGCTTCAAAATTTTTACCGGCTTTATTGAATAATTCTTTTATATTGTCGTCCATTGTAAGATAGATAACCTGCCACCCCTTACCTGCAATTTCAGCCAGTTTATTTATGAGAATCTCACGTTTTTGCCAGTCAGAATGTTGAAAAGCATCGTCCAGGATCAAGAACAGGGTATCTTCTTTCAATATTTTTGAAGTAAATCCGATCCTGAGTGCCAGCATTACCTGTTCTTTTGCTCCCGTACTCAAATTTCTTATATCAAAATCATCGTACTGGTCCGAGACAATAAGCCTGTCATTGTCCAGTGAAAGTTTATTGTATCTTCCTGTTATATCCTTTAACGGAGTCAGTACCGTTTTTGACTGTAATCCTTCCTGTATCTTTACATCTTCTTCTTCACGCAATCTTGAGATGACCCTGTAAACGTTATAACCAGCCGCGATATTTGCAGTAATATCCCGAAGTCTGTTTTGTACTTCGAATCTTTTGAGGCGTAAATTTTCTATCAGATCTTCCCAGCCTATGCTTGGATCGTCTCTTGTTTTTTCACAGATTCTATATTTCAACTTCCCAATTCTGTCTTCCTGGCTCTTGATTGCTTCTCTGACACTTTCAAACGAAGATTGGTTTTTCTCATATTCCTGCTGATTATATATGGTTTCGTTATCTTCAAAAATATAATCTGTTTCGGGTACTGCCAGCTTATACAATTCTCGCGTTTCTTTATCGATCCTGTCCTTAAGGTTCCTATTATGAAGCTGCAAGTCCTTCGGTATTGTTTCTCTGTCCTTTTCTTTGATTTCCTTTCCGGTAAAACCTTCTATTTTTTGATTGATGGAAGAACTTAATTTTAGAAGTTCTACATCGAGGCTGTCTGCTTGTTCTTTTATGGCTATCGACTCGCTGTTGAATCCTCTTTCTTCGTTAAGGGTGGATTCAAGCATTGCAATATTCGATAATTCCTGACCGGTCCTTGTTTTAAATTCTTTCTTGATTTTAATAAGTTCTCCGGATTGCCCCGCCTGTTTTGAAAAAATTTGAAATTTTTTGATATATGCAAAAGAAAATGAAAACGAACCCAAAAAGCAAAAACATATAATAGTAAGATACAGGATCAATGCTGTGACCGAGGTTTTCTGATAATAAGAAAATAAAATTGCAGTCGCAGCTATGCCGGCAGCTGCAAAAATAACGCTTATAAAAAGTAAAAAGTTGCCGGGTTTTTTTGTAGTTCTTAATGACAGGTCTTTGTAATAAGGGAGAGCGCTCTCGAGCCATTTAAAGTTTCTGCTCTTTTTAAGAGTATTTTTATATTTTTCTTCCAGCTGGCTGCAGTATTCTTTTTTACTTTTATATAAAGAAAGCTCGTTTTCTATTTTCCTTAACTCGTCATCAGGGATATTTTTTAATTCTGAATCCAGTTCTTTTATTTTTTCCGATATAAGGTAAGCTTTATGTCTTTTGGCTCTTTCAAGGCGGTCCAGGCTATCCTTTAAGGATTTTTCTTCGATTCTATATGTTTTTAGTATCCCCTGAGTATATTCGGATTCTATTTCTTCGAATTGCCTCTCGATACTATCGAGCTCTTCCAGGGTATCGCTGTACTCTTTACCTTCTCCAAGCTGCGGTATGTCGATCTTTCCACCTTCGATCTTCACTTTTTTTATGGTTTTTGAAATATTGGTATCTTTGCCTATTTTGTCCAGGATATTTATACCTGATAAAACTTCTTTGACAAGAAATTTACTTATGCCGTCATCTGTTTCTATCCCAGTTTCTCCGCCTTTTACTACCAGAAGTTTTGCCATTGATACGGGAAGTCCATTTTCACTTATTTCCCAGTAATCTTCGAGTTTTTGCCTGGAGGATGGTGAAAAATCAATCGTTTCTTTCCCCAGTCCGCTGATGGTGATCTTTCCCTTTCCTCCTTTTCTTAAATTGCACCAGCGGCTGATATTTTTAAATAAGGAACAAATAATGAATTCGGTAAGAAAGGTCTTGCCTTTTTCATTTCTGCTGTATATAAGATTGAACATGCCGAAACTGGTCGTAAAGCTCTTAATCGGCCCCAGGTCCTTTACTGATAATTTGTCGATCTTGATTCCCATGAATTTTTTGATTATGTAATATAGTTATTCTTTTAAGATTATATTAAGACCTTTTTCCAGAATATCTTCTTTAGAGACAATATCATTATCCCATTCCATTTTTTCGATCTCTTTTATTAATTCCTCCACAATAGCTATTCTTTCAGGATCATTAAATATTAATACTTCTGCCAGATCGGGTTCTTCATTATTATAAAAATTAAAATCTTCGAGTGTTTTTTTTGTTATTTCAAGCAGCCTGTTTTTATCAGAGGTGTATCCCTTGATTCTTAAACGGATCCTTGCCTTCGTTATTTCATCCTTGTTCAGGTTCCATTTTTTGATCATTTCTTTTATTTTTCTTTCCATATATTCGAATTCATTTAAAGCAGGCAGAGATATCAGAGTTTCGTTAAAAAATATGAAGTCGGTATCAATCGACTTTTCCGCTAGTTCCAGGGTACCTGTATTAATTATTAAAAAACTTCTCTTTCCGGTTTCGTTTATATCAAGGCCGCACGGCGACCCGGGATAATAGACTTTACCAAGATTTATTTTTTTGTGTATATGGCCCAGTATGATTCCGGCAGGATTATAATACTGGACATCATTTCTGGCCAGTGGCATATAAATACCCGGTTCATAAGGATTGGAATCACGAAGTCCCGCCACATAGTCTCCATGGCCAATCAGGATCCAGGACCCGGCGGGAAGGTTTTCTTTATATCCGGCAATAGCTTCTCCCATGGACCTTGTTGCCTGGTAAGGGATAAAAAGAAAGACAGCGGGTGGTTCTCCCAATTTAATGATCTCAGGTTTGCTGAATACGATGATATTGTCTGAAGTAAAATATTGCTGCTTAATCGATGGGTCATGATTTCCGGGAATTATATAGAATCTAACCTGATTATCGATAATTTTTTTGTTTTTACAAAACTGGTCAAAATCAGAATAATTCTGGCTTTCTTCATTGAACAGATCCCCTGCGATAACCAATGTTTTAATATCTTCGGAAAGCATTTTCTCAAAGATATCTGAAAGTGTGTTCCACCTTTCAGGGGATTTTTCTTTAGTTTTCAGGTGCAGATCAGCTGTAATCGCTATTTTCATTTTACTGCCTTAAGTTAATTTACTTTATTTTTTAAAGCGAAAGAGAATTACCTGTAAATTCATCAGATGATTTATAATATACTTTAAATTACAGTTAAGTCCAAATATTTTCTTGTTTTTGTTTTTTCTATTTTAATATTATTATTTATTTTTTTATTTATATGCGTTATATGCTGAGAGAAGAGCAGGGCAGTCTTTATATGGGTAAATCCCATATGTTATGATATCATAAAATTTATTAGCGGAATGGTATTAATGCCATTGAATAGAGAGTAATAGAAAAGAGGCTTCAGGTGAAAAATAAAAATTTTGAATTCAGTCCCGACCTATATGACCTTCAGGTAAACTGGACAGAAAGATTGAAAAAAGAAAAAGATTTCTTTTCACGAATATTTAAAAATAATAAGATCGAAAGCATGCTTGATATAGGCTGCGGCACCGGGCACCATGCTGAATTATTTTCCGGATATGCAAAAAAAGTAATCGCTATCGATCCTTCCGGGGAAACAATTGATTATGCCAAAAAAAATATAATAAAATCTCCAAATATCACACTGCTGAAAGAAGGATTCGAGCGGCTGGAAAAGCTTCCCTGCGGTGAGTTTGACCTTATAACCTGCCTCGGAAATACGCTGTCTATCTTAGAAAATCGCAGGAATGTGAAACAGGCCCTTAAAAAAATAAGAAATAAACTGGCGCCTCACGGATTGGCAATAATCCAATTTCTGAATTTTAACTCTGATGTTCTGGAAAAAAATAGATTTTACAATCCAAAGATATTTGAAAAAGATGGAAAGACTTATATTTTAATCAAACATTTTGAATACGGAAAAATTAGAACCAGGGTAGATTTTATAATGACCGTGATCCATAAAAATAAGTTAGAGGATTTCTTTATAAACTCTTCTTACCTCTGCACATTAAAAATAAATCTATTTTTGAAAATGACCAGAAATTCAGGATTCAAGAAAATAGAGTTGATGGGACCGGTAGGTAAAGAAGCATTTGATAGCAGGAAAGATATAAGTCTCTGGGCGCTTCTTTACAGGTGAGAGGGCAGGCAAGTATAACTCAAATATACGGAAATATTAGTAAGATAAACCGCTTAGAATTTTATGATCCAATAATATCAGGTATTTTCCTGACCGTATCTGCAGTATTTAAGAAGACTACAAACAGGACATTTGGGTTTTTTTGCAAGGCAAATAGTTCTGCCAAACGCTATCAGTCTGTGTGAGAAACTACTCCAATTTTTTTCAGGGATTATTTTCATGAGGTCGAACTCGATTTTAACAGGATCCTGATTTACCGTGAGGCCCAGTCTGTTTGAAATTCTTTTTACATGTGTATCGACTATTATGGCCTGTCTGTCAAAAACATTTGCCAGTACCACATTGGCAGTTTTTCTTCCCACACCGTGAAGCAATGTCAGATCTTCTATATTATCCGGCATTTTACCATCGAATCTACCCGTTATATCTTTTGCGCAGTTAATTATATTTCTAGCCTTATTACGGAAAAAACCGGTTGATCTTATATTCTGCTGAAGCTCTTTTAAATCCGCTCCGGCAAAATCTTCCACAGTCCTGTATTTTTTAAAAAGCTGCGGTGTTACCTTATTTACCAGCTTATCGGTGCTTTGTGCGGAAAGAATAGTGGCTACAAGCAGCTGAAAAGCATTTCTATTCTTAAGTGAGGTATGGGTATCTTCGAGATATTCCAGGTTTAGAATACTTACGATTTTACCGATATTCTTGACCGCAGGCTCGAATATAACAGTATGGATATGATCTTTTTGGGTCATATTTTTTTTATTTTTCATGTTTAAAAAGCTGCTATTTATTTTTTTTATTCTTTAAGCAAATCTCCATTTCTTTTGCTGTCAAGGTATTCATCTGTTTCTTACCAGAGGCACAAAGGCTACACCGCACAAAGCTATTTTCTTGATGCTATTGCTCTGCTTGATAACTTTATAGAGGACCTGGTTCCAGCTTGAAGGTCCGACAGGGATCACTATAATGCCGCCTTCTTTTAATTGATCCACGAATGGCTGCGGGATATGATCGGGTGCGGCTGTTACTATTATTCTGTCATATGGTGCATATTCTTCCCATCCGAGGTAACCATCGTGGTTACTCATTTTTATATTTTTATATTTTTTGAGTAATTCCTTGTTTTTCTCATATAATGAAGTATTTACTTCCACGGTATATACTTCCCTGGCTATTTCAGCCAGTAATGCTGCCTGATAGCCGGAACCGGTGCCGATTTCCAGAACCTTTTCATTTCCCGTAAGTTCAAGACTCTCGGTCATGAGTGCCACAATATAGGGCTGTGATATGGTCTGGCCCGAACCAATTGGGAGCGGTCTGTCTTCATAAGATGAAGATTTATATGTTTCATCCACGAAATAATCCCGTGGCACTTTTCTTAATGCATTCAGGACCTTTTTATCTTTGATTCCCCTCGAAATGATCTGGTCCCGTATCATATCCTCTCTAAGGGACTCACAGCTTGTGTCTTTTCTTTTCATAACTTGAAGTATTTTATGATATAATAATTTCCTTTGAATTTTAAATCATAGATATTATAACATAGAGAATATCATAAGATGATCAATTTAGAACTGGCAAATATACTTACAGATATCGCAGAAATCAATAAATCCAGAACCGATAACAACGATATATCGCTGCGTCTGACAATCGCTTCAAGGACAATAAGGGATAATCCTGAAAGAGTCGATAAAGTCTTCAGAAATGGAAGACTCAGGGAACTGGTCGGTATACAGGATTTATCTTATGACCTCATAAAGGAATATCTCGAAACAGGTAGTATCCGGATTTATGAAGAAATAAAACAAAAATACTCCGCTGACTTAATAAAACTCATCAGAATAAGTGGTTTCGGAAAAAAAACGCTATTTAAAATCTATGATGCATTAAGTATAAAAAATGCGGAAGATCTAAAGGACAGGCTTGAAGAAGGAACCTGGATCTACAACGTTATTTCTGAGATCAAATCGGGGAAAAATACCGCTGCCGGGACTTATATCGAAAGACTCAAATTCTCACTGGATTATATTGAAAGCATAAGGGGCATGTCTCCGCGCTGGGAAGTTGAAAATTATCTTGATGAAATAAAAAACAGCTTTTACAGGATAAAAGATATCGAAAAAGTCATGGTGGTCGGTTCTCTGAGGAGAAAAAAACCTGCGGTAAAGGATATAGATCTGCTGATACGGCCATATTTTAATGACCGGACATATGATTTTACAAAAAGCAGAAAGCTTCTGGAAGAAATCAAATCACTTGATTTTGTAAAAAGACTTATAAAGAAGGATATAAGGCAGGAAAATATAAGCGCGAGATTCGAAACTGTTTTTGGAATCGAAATGGAGCTTATAGTAAGCAGCCGCAGGGATTGGGGAGTAGATATGCTGTATACTACCGGAAGTAAAAAACATATAGAGAGATTGGAAGCAGTGGCAAAAGACAGGGGACTTTTCAGGGACGGAAGGATATATGCCGCCCCGATAAGTGAAGATAAGCCGGGAGAGACAACAAATCGTCCGGCTGCCGTAAGCGGCCGGGGGACCGATGACAATCAATGCGACGAAGTTATTTATCGCAGGCTGGGCCTGCAGTATATCCCTCCTGAATTAAGAGAAGATCTGGGAGAAATAGAGCTGGCAGATGACCATTCAATACCTGAACTCTTAACCACAGAAGATATCAAGGGCGATCTCCATGTCCATTCTAAATGGAGTGATGGGATAATCAACCTCAGCGATATAATCGAAAGGATAAAAAAGTACAACTATGAATATATAGCCATTTCCGATCATACCACAAGCAATTATTACGGAAGGGGGTTGGATATAGAAAGGCTCCGGAGGAAAACAAATTATATCGATCGATTAAAATCCAGATTCAAAGATTTCCGTATTTTACTGGGGTCGGAAATAGATATCAGGGGAACAGGTAAATTTGATTATCCTGAAGATATAATCAAAAAATTGGATATCGCAATCGGATCGATGCATTCGTCTTTTTTGAATACTGAAGACGAAAATACAGCCAGGTCAGTAAGCGCGGTTAAAAATAGACATATCGATTTTATAGCGCATCCTACGGGGGTTGTTTTCGGGAACAGGGCACCTTATTTTATAGATATAGACAGATTGATCGAAGAAGCGGCCAGGAACAATAAGGCACTGGAGATAAATTCATATTTTTTAAGGATGGATCTTAATGAGCAAAATGTCAGAAAGGCAGCCAGGATGGGAGTAAAAATAGTTATAAACACAGATGCCCACCGCCCGAATAACATCGACATGATAAGGCTTGGAGTTGATATTGCGAGAAGAGCAGGTCTTCAGAAAAAGGATGTGCTTAATACGCTCCCGCTTGAAGAACTAAAAGCATGGAAGAGCCAGAGAAGCAGGGTATGATCCGTCACTTCTTCCTGTAATACTTAAAAACTTTCTTATCTTTAAAATCAGGTATAAATAAATCTTCTCCCTGGCTGAGGGAAACATGATCCTGGGTCCATCCTGAAGTAAGGCCCTTCTTTTCAGCATATTTTATTACATCCAGATATTCTTTTGCCGTGATCATTCTATTCAGGTCCCGATATTCGCATGCTCTGTAAGCTGGATGATACTGTGCCATAATGCTTAAGCATACATCGGTAGATAATTCATTTTTTATAAAATCCAGAGTCTTTTTTATCCCGCCGATGTTTTCGGGCAAAACAAGCAGTCTTATCAGGAGTCCTTTTACGGCCACTCCTTCGGAATCTAATTTGAGTCCTCCTACCTGTCTGTACATCTCTTTTACGGATTGGCGGTTGTGCCGGACATACTGCCTGACCGTTGAATATTCCAGAGCCATATCATCGCTGCTGTATCTCATGTCCGGCATATAGATATCGATTATGCCATCCAGCATTTTTATGATTTTCGGCTCATCGTATCCGCCGGTATTGAATACCGTTGGGATCGAAAGACCATTATTTCTGGCTGTAAAAAGAGCACTTACTATTTGGGGGATCCATATGGTAGGAGAGACCAGATTAATATTATGACAGCCGGAGTCCTGCAGTTCAATCATGGTCTCCGATAGTTCCGGTATGTCATATTGCCTTCCTTCAAATTCCTGACTGATCTGGTAGTTCTGGCAGTATACGCATTTCATGTTACAGTGAGAGAAAAAGATTGTTCCGGAACCCCTGCTTCCGGAGATAGGAGGTTCTTCGCCATGGTGGGGTATGGCTGATGATATCACAGGATTGTAGCCTGATAGGCAGAAACCCTGCTCTCCCTGTTTCCTATTGACCTTACAGCGGTGCGGACAAATCACGCATCTGGTTAAAATTCCGTCAATTAATTCCGGTAGTTCTAAGAATCTCATTTGAATTAGGATTATTTAATCTAAATAATAAAATCAAGTTATAATAATTTCAGTGTTTTGTGAATGGCTTTTTTCTTTCGGCTACTTTTAATTTTTCTTTGTTTGAAAGGTTATTTACGAAGTCGAAGGTTTTATCGATGATATGAGGGTAATCTTTAAGTTCTTTTTCGATTTTATGGATTCTGTATTCCATAAAATATTCAGGAGATATACCCAATCCTTCGGAAATCAACTCTATGGTAGAGATTGGGGGAGAACTCTCTCTTTTCTTGAGTTTGCTAAAATAACTATAGTTTAGATTTGTTTTATTGGCGAGACTTCTTAATTTTATTTTCTTTTGTTCTATTATCTCTTTTAAAGCTGTTCCGAATTTTTTATTGGAATACATCATATATACTATATATATTTAATATACTTATTTTTTAATGATATCTGTTTAATTCTATAATAATAGGAAAAGTTCTATAAGTTTTCCAGTAGATAATAAGTTGACAGTTATATCAACATTTTAAGAACCGGTTGATTGATAGGAAAAAACAGTTAAAAGAAGCAGATAATCCAGTTAATGAATTATTAAAATATTTAGTATATAATTGTTAAAAAATAATAATAATTAAAATCTTTAAAAGAATCCGGTGATGGAAACCGAAAAAAGAAAATCAAAATTAAAGCAAAAAAAAGAGTTGGAAAAACTCAAGGAAAATGAAAGATATTTCAGGTCGCTCATAGAAAACGCTTCGGATATAATATACAGATACAAACTGTTTCCCAAACCGGAGTATGAATATATAAGTCCTTCCGTAAAGAGAAATCTTGGCTATGAACCACAGCAATATTATGATAATCCCAGATTTAATAATAAAATAGTTCACCCCGATGATAGAAAAATCCTTAAGAAAATATACAGCGGCGATTTCAACTTTTCAAAACCAGTAGAGATCCGTATTGTTCATAAAAACGGCACAATTATCTGGTATGAAGAGACAATAACTCCATTTTACGATAGTGAAGGGAAACTGGTTGCAATAGAAAGCATTATGCATAATATATCCGAGAGGAAAAAAATAGAGGAGCGCCTTTCTTATATGTCTTTTCATGATAGCCTGACCGATCTTTATAACAGGGCCTACTTCGAAGAAGAGTTAAAGAGACTCGATACAAAAAGGCAGCTTCCGCTGAGTGTCATTGTAGGAGATATAAATGGATTAAAATTGATAAATGACGCATTCGGACATAAAGAAGGGGATGAAATACTTCAAAGCTGTGCGAATGTTCTCAGAAGCTGCTGCAGGGCAGAGGATATAGTCGCAAGATGGGGCGGGGATGAGTTCTCCATGTTACTTCCCAATACAAGTGAAGAAGTTGTCCTGAATATCGTAAAAAGGATAAAGGAGAAGAGCGCCGGAGTAAAAGGCGGCAGAATACCACTGAGCATTTCTCTAGGTGCCGCAACGAAGAATAAGAGCCATCAGGATTTTACGAAGATGATAAAAAGAGCCGAAGACAATATGTACAGAAACAAGCTTATAGAGACAAAGAGTATTATAAGCTCAATAATATCTTCGCTCGAGAGAACATTATTCGAAAAGAGCATTAAAACCGAGAGTCATACAAAGAGAATAAAGAAAATGGCTCTCCGGTTGGGAAGAGCCATAAAGTTATCCGCAAATGAAATCGATGAGTTATCTCTGCTCGCGACGATTCATGATATCGGTAAAGTGGCAATTCTTGATATCATACTAAATAAGAAAGAGAATTTGAGTAAAAAAGAATGGGAAACAATAAAAAGACATCCTGAAATTGGCTACCGTATTGCAATCTCATCCAACCAGCTTTCAAGCATTGCTGAGTATATACTAACTGTTCATGAGTGGTGGAATGGAAAAGGCTATCCCCAGGGACTCAAAGGGGAGAAAATACCTGTCCTATCACGGATAATAGCGATAGTGGATGCCTATGAGGTAATGATAACAGGCAGGCCATATAAAAAAGCTATCAGTAAGAAAAAAGCAATAGCTGAGCTGGAGAAATGCAGCGGTACGCAGTTCGATCCCGACCTGGTAAAGAAATTCATAGAAATTATAGAGCATAACAGCAAATATTAAATTCGCTCTTCAATTACTTAAACTTCTTAACTTTTAAAATAAATCATTGGATTTAAAGCTTGTAATATGATTTATTATCAGAATAAAGTTTTTAAATAAGATTAATAATATATAAATAATAAATGAGCGAAAAAGAAGTAATCAGTAAAAGTAAAAAACCGCAGACCATTAAAACTCTGACGGGTGACCTAAAGAGTATAGGGATCAAAGAGGGAATGGTGCTTCTGGTCCATTCTTCCATGAGTTCAATAGGATGGGTAAGCGGCGGGGCAGTGGCGGTTATTCTTGCTATTGAAAAAGCACTGGGTGAGAGTGGAACACTTGTAATGCCTGCCTTTTCAGGGGATTTGTCTGATCCTTATAAATGGGTAAATCCTCCAGTTCCTGAAAGTTGGTGTGATACTATTATAGAAACGATGCCCGCTTTCGACCTGGATCTTACACCTACCAGGGGAGTAGGGACAATTCCGGAAGTGTTTAGAAAACAGAGAGGAGTGCGAAGAAGCAATCATCCTCAAGTATCATT
>CAZODG010000010.1:0-20273 GCA_964578525.1 uncultured Actinomycetota bacterium | reverse complement strand
AGATGCCAGTCCTCCTCTGGTGACATCTCTCAGAGCATGGATTTTTTTAGATACTGACAGTATATCCCTGACAAGTGAGAAAAGGGAGGCGCAGTCACTTTTGATACTGCTTTTAAAGTTGAATTCTTTTCTGCTTCCGAGAATAGCGACCCCATGTTCGGCAATTCCTCCGTTAATCAATATTTTATCTCCTGCTTTGATTCTACGGGGAGAAAGGTCTATATTATTATCGATGATTCCAATGCCTGATGTATTTATGAAGATTTTATCAGCGTTTCCTTTTCCAACTACCTTGGTATCACCGGTAACTATTTTTAAATCATTATCATATACTGTATTTTTTATAGAAGAAAGTATCTTTTTAAAATCTGAAACCGGAAAACCTTCTTCGATGATAAAAGAGAGACTCAGGGCAGTGGGAACACATCCGGTGGTCACAAGATCATTTATGGTACCGCATATGCTTAATTTACCAATATCACCGCCTGGAAAGAATATAGGATCCACTACAAAACTGTCTGTAGTATAGGCAATCTTTTTACTATTGCAGTTAATGACCGCGCTATCTTCAAGCTTATTTAAGATTTCGTTTCCGAAGTACCCGAGAAGAAGGTTGCTTATGAGTTCTCCGGTTTTGATCCCGCCATCACCATGTGACAGCTGGATGATTTTATCATCGAATCTTTTATCCATCTTTTTATTTTGGCTGTTTTTATCTGCCGTCATATGAATTTTTAAATGTCAGACTTTGATATTTTATAATTCTCTTTCATATTTATAGTAGGCCGCACACGATCCTTCGCTCGATACCATACATGGACCTACGGGACTTTCAGGTCTGCATATTTTTGAGAATAACCTGCATTCAAAAGGTTTCTTTATCCCTTTAAGGACATTTCCGCACTCGCAACCTGCCGGTTCTGCGGATTCGGTTATTTTTACAGGAAACCGGATCCTGGCATCGAATCCCGAAAATTTTTTCTTTAATTTTAAACCGCTTCCGGGAATATTTCCCAATCCTCTCCATGTCGAATCGTATTTATCGAATATTTCATAAATGAGTTTTACCGCTGAAGGATTTCCTTCTTCTTTTACAACTCTTTTATATTGAATTTCGATTTCAGGAGTTTCTTTTTTGATCTGTTCCAGTATCATTGCGATGGACTGAAGTATATCTTCCGGTTCAAAACCGCTTATTACGCAGGGTATTCCATATTTATCCGATAAAAATTTGTAGGGTACGCTCCCAATAATAGCGGAGACATGTCCCGGACACAGGAAAGCATTTATTTTGATTTCTTTGTCGTTAGCCAATAGTTCAAGCGCTTCGGGTATAAGCTTATGGGTATTGAAAATATAAAAATTGGTGATTTTCTCAAGGTATGCTCTTTTTACAATTACCGCCGTAAGCGGAATAGTGGTCTCGAATCCTATTGCTAAAAATATGACTTTTCTGTCAGGATTTTTTCTTGCATAATCGAGAGCATCCAGCGGGGAATAACATATATTTATGTCTCTGCCTTCCGCTTTTTTTAAATAAAGGCTGGACTCTGTTCCAGGAACCCTCAGCATATCTCCAAAAGTAAATAGAGAGACATCATATTGTTTCATTATTTCCAGTATTCGGTCTATATCTACGGTGGGGGTGACACAGACAGGGCATCCCGGCCCGCTTATAAGATTAATGGTCTCAGGAATGAGCTGTCTTAATCCATATCTGGATATGGCCATGGTATGGGTCCCGCAGACTTCCATAATATTTATCTTGTGACCGGGTTTATTACCCATTAAGGATAAAGTCAGTTCCTCAATGCTGCTGTTCATTCAGATATTCCTTCCAATAATTTTGTATTGATACCGCATCTTCTTTCTCTATGATCTGTATTGCAAATCCGGCATGGATCAAGACAAAATTTCCGGTTCTGACTGCGGGGACCAGAGAGATATCGATTTCTTTTTTTACTCCAAGGGTCTCTGCTACGGCAGTTCTTTTGTTTATTTTAATTATCTTTGCCGGTATCGCCAGGCACATGATTTACCTCTTTTTCTTTAAAGTTAAAATTCTCAGGGCTGATATATAGCTTTGTCCGAGAGAAATACCCCCATCATTTACAGGAACATTGAAATTTGAGTATACCTCAAAACCTTTCTTTTTTAATATATCAAAACATCTTTTCAGGAGAAAATTATTTTGAAAAACACCGCCGCTCAAACCAACCCTGCAAATACCGCTTTTTTTTCTAATAGCATTGCTGATTTCAAGAACAGCCGATGCCAGTGTGTTATGGAATCTGGCAGATATTTTATCTTTTGGTATTTTTTTCTGCAAATCTTTGAATATCTGTGAAAAAATATGATGATCGTCTATTAAGTATGTTCCATTTCTGTAATCGATTTTTAATGGATATTTTTCCTTAACCTTATAGTCGGCAATCATTTCAAGGTGTATTGCCGACTCGCCTTCAAAACTTGATACATGAGTGTAATCAAGAACGGAACTCGCGGCATCAAATAATCTTCCCATGCTGGTAGTGACCGGGCTGTTAAATCCAGACTCCATCTGTTTTTTGATAACTTCAATTTCGAGTTTAGATATTATTTTTTTATAAAAAGGAAGATTTTCATATAAAAACCGGTAAAATTTATTTTTACTATACCCGTTACTCTTCCACAGGTGATAGAGATAGGAAACAGCCATACGGTAAGGTTTTTTTATTGATATTTCTCCTCCGGGAAGAATCTTTTCTTTCAAATGGCCCACTCTTATAAAGTCTAAATCCTGATTTACCTCGAATATTTCGCTGCCCCATATCTTTCCATCATCACCGTATCCGGTCCCATCCCAGGCAAAACCTATTAAATTTCCATTTATGTCATTTTCGGCCATAACGCTTGCAATATGTGCCTTATGATGCTGAACTTCAATCCTTGTTTCAATATTTTTTAATTTTGCAGTAAACTTTGTAGAAGCATAAGCAGGGTGTTTGTCATAAGCGGCTGCATCTATTTTCTTGATATTAAAAAGTTTCCGGTAATGATTGAACGTAGAAGCGTAAAACTCAAGAGACCGGATATCGTCGAGATCCCCGATATGCTGGCTTAAGATTGCATAATTCTTTACCAGGAAGCAGAAGGTATTTTTCTCATGGGCTCCTGCTGCAAAAACAACCTGTTTCCCGATATCTTTTCCAAGCTTTACCGGATAGGGAGAATATCCTCTGGCTCTTCTTATCATCATCTCTCTTCCGTCAAATATCTTTATTACCGAATCATCGAACCTGCAGTAAATATCCCTATCATTAATCAAAAAATAATCACAGATATCTTTCAATTTCTCAAATGCCTCCGCATTTTCAGCCGCTATGGGCTCTTCTGATATATTTCCGCTGGTCATAATAAGGGGTATGTCTATATGGTCGGAAATCAAATGATGCAGCGGAGTATAAGGAAGCATCACTCCTTCATACCGGTTATATAAAGAGACGTAACGGGATACCGGATAATTTCTAGTATTTTTTTCCAGTAAGACAATAGGAGCCCTGGGAGAGATGAGACTCTCTATTTCTTTTTCATTTGACCTGTAATTTCTTTTTATATACTCGATATCTTTAATCATTATAGCAAAAGGTTTTACAGGCCTTTTCTTTCTTTTCCTGAGTTCCCTGACAGCGCTGTCCGATAGGGCGCTGCAGGCAATCTGAAATCCACCAAGGCTTTTCAAAGCAATAATCTTGCCCTTTCGCAGCAGTTCCGAAGAAGTGCCTATGATATTTTCGCAGTCTATTTTCCTTCCGTTTTTATCAGTGAGAAATAATTTAGGACCGCATTTTTTACAGGCATTGGGTTGAGCATGGAATCTCCTGTTTTTGGGATCATTATACTCGTCGGAGCAGTCTTTGCACATCTGAAACTCCTGCATAGTGGTATGAGGCCTGTCATAGGGCATTTCCCTTATTATCGTGAACCTGGGCCCGCAATTTGTGCAGTTGGTAAAGGGATAATCGTACCGGCGAGTGTCTTTATTATTTCTTATATCGCTGGCGCAATGACTGCATGTAGCAATATCCGGAGATACCAGCTGGAATCTTTCTTCGGTTTTTATGCTTTTCCCAATTTTAAAATCCTTAAAATCATGGAAAGGGGTTTCTTTTATCTTTATACTTTCGATGATTGCAGCAGCAGGTTTACGCAATGTGATATCCGAAGAGAATTTTTCAGTTGTTTTTTTATCCGGAACATTGATTGATATGGTAACGCCTTCCGTGGTGTTATTTACTGTTCCATTCAAATTATATTGCCTGGCCAGTCTGTATATAAAGGGTCTGAAGCCCACTCCCTGGACGATGCCGGATATATTTATGCTAAAGGTTTTTAAATTGTTATATTTACTGTCTGACATATTTTAAATCGTTGATATTTTAACAATAATATCAAAGTAAAGCCAATAGATTGCAAAGTTTGGTTTTAGGTCCCATTAGGGAAATAAACGATTTCAATAATTTCTAAATCTATTATAATTTAGTCATCAACAATTTTATTAAAAGAAGGTTTCAGATGAGTTTTTACGAAGTCGCAAAAATTAGTGAAATACCAGAAGGGACTATAAAAGTTGTATCAATTCAGGATAAAGAGTTAATTGTGGTAAATTATGAAGGCAATTATTACGCTATTAACAGAATATGCACACATATGGGCGGCGACCTGTCAAAAGGGAAGCTTGAGGGGAAAATAATCACATGCCCGAGACACGGTTCCAGGTTTGATGTCACAACGGGGAAAAGCATTTCAGGACCCAGGATAGGTTTTCTTAAGCTTAAGACAAAAGACGAACCAAACTATAAAGTAAAGGTCGATAACGGCATCATCAAGATTGATATTTAATGCAAAGTTTAATTTTGTAAAGAAAATAATTTATTTCCTATAAGCATTATATCTGATAAGATATAAAAAATTTTTAAGTATCTGGCATGTAATTTTTATGATTGCAGTTTATATTCTGAGATCCTACTTGATTTATAAATATTTATTACTGCAATTATTGAGTTTCTTCTTCCGGAGTGTCCTCGCCAGCAGGTTCTTCTTCGGTACTCTGTATATCTCCTGCGTCTATTAAGGCAATTGTACCCAGCATGGAGACATTATTGAAATCGAAAACTTTTGATGAGGAAATTACAAGTTCTGTTGTTGGCATTTCCAATGGAAGTTGATCCGTGTCAAATATGGACACGGTAAATCCCATTACATCCAGATCTTCAGGAATATAATTAGTGAAGTTATACCAGGGGATGCTGGCCTCTATTATATATCCTCCTGATATTCTGATAGAAGCTGTGTTTACCCCTCTGGGAGGTGCATTGGATGGCCAGTTCATAAAAGATTCGGCAAATGTTCCGGAGAAATTACCTGGGGAGAAATCTATACGGTAATCATCACTATTATAAAAGG
Organism: uncultured Actinomycetota bacterium; assembly: GCA_964578525.1. Taxonomy (GTDB): domain Bacteria; phylum Actinomycetota; class Humimicrobiia; order Humimicrobiales; family Humimicrobiaceae; genus Hydromicrobium. The sequence continues at coordinate 14,828 of CAZODG010000010.1, read as the reverse complement.
AAATTTGTAGATCTTCGGTAAGCTCGGTATCAAAAACAAGGATTACACTGTCACCTTTATTTATCTGATTGCCGGTATAATTCTGGCTGAATAAATCATCGAGAACCTGGATTACAAAATAAAAATTTTCATCATCCCAACAGGAATAAAATGTACCTGAAATATCAGTATGAGAGGCGTAATGTTCTTTTAATATGGTTGGTGTGAAGGCTGAAAAACGCTCAAATTTATCCCATTCATCTATTTTGCCGTCAATGACTGGAGCAGTATAGCATTTGTACGAAAATATAGGAACTCCGGTAGCAGTATTCTGAATCCTCGGAATAGCCTGGTCAAGGATCTGGTTTTTCTTTTCTTCGACATCGACACTAATAATAGTGTCTCCTTCGGGTTCTATTTCATATTGGACCGTAAAGTTTACTGTATTTGAGCTGGTTACCATATTGCCAGTACTGTCTATAAGCTGGGCTATCATTTCATATTCACCCGAACTGCCAGGATTCCAGTTATATTCGTAAGGGGGAGAAGTAAATGATTTTATTTCATTATCGTTTACCAGGACTTTTATGATATAGTCTGTATTCTCTACTTCCGGTGCCCTGATCTCTATCGGGACCTGTTCGCTTTCATTGATAAAATTAAAAGGTTTATCATTTGTAGGAGAAGATATGAAAAGCGTATATTCAACCTCTTCTTCGGTTTCTTCCTCTACCCCTGAAAAGAAATTTAAAGGCACGAAGCTTCTGATCGAGAAAAATATTATCACCGCTGTTATAAGTATCACTCCAAACAGGATATAGGGGATTTTGTCCATTATAAGCTTATGTCTTTTATGGATCTTTTTCATTCCTTTTGCTTGTTCCTTTCTTCGGTTATTTTCTGGGCCAGCATCGGCGGAACTTCTTCGTAATGTGAAAATTTTTGAATGAAGCGCCCTCTTCCCTGAGTAAGAGAAGTCAGATCAATAGTATAATTAAAAGTCTCGGATTGGGGTAAAGAGGCCTTGATTAGCTGCTTTTTATTTTCAATCGGGTTTATTGAGATGATTTTTCCTCTCTTTGAATTTATATCTCCGATTATATCTCCCATATATTTTTCAGGTACAGTTATTTCAAGTTCATTAATAGGTTCAAGAATAACGGGAGAAGCTTCCTGCATTCCCTTTTTAAATGCCATGGATGCTGCAATTTTAAAGGCCATCTCGGAAGAATCCACAGTATGATACGATCCGTCATATAAATCCACGCTTACATCTACTACAGGAGACTCTGCAAGGATACCTTTCAGAAGTGCCTCCCTGATACCTTTTTCCACACCAGGTATATATCCTTTTGGTATAGCACCGCCAAAAATACTGTTTTTGAACTCAAAACCTCCGCCGCTTGGCAACGGTTTGATCTCGATTAAAACATGTCCATATTGCCCTCTGCCTCCGGATTGTTTTTTATATTTATATTCAGCTTTAGCATCTTTCCTTATCGTCTCTTTATATGCAACAAGAGGCGCCAATATATCTATATCGATATCGAATTTCTCTTTTAGCTTCTCTTTAGCTATGGAAATATGAAGTTCTCCCATGCCCAAGATTATGTTCTGATGTACCTCCGGGTTTAACTCTTGTTTTATTGTTGGATCTTCCTGAATCAACTTGGAAAGTCCGTTACTTATTTTTTCTTCATCGCCTTTACTCTTAGGTATGACGGCTCTGGGAAGTGTAGGGGAATAATATTCCGTTTCAGGTATTTTCAACGGTTGGTCCTGACCGGAGATAGTGTCATCATTCAAAATGTCCATAATCTTTGAAACGGCTACAATTTCTCCGCAGGAAGCTTCGCCTGTATCAATTTGATTTTTACCCTGGAGTTTGAATAAATTAGTGAATTTATAAGCTTTTCCGGAACTTGACACATAATAACTTTCATTGATTTTAATGGTTCCCGAAAAAATTCTGAATATCGATAATTTGCCTATATAAGGATCTGCCATTGTTTTAAAAACATATGCCAGTACCGGTTTATCAGGCGTAGGTTTGATTTCTATTTCTGATTTATTATTCAAATCCTGTGCTTTTACGGACGGTATATCAAGTGCGGAAGGGAGCAGAGAATTTATATAGTCCATCAATATATCTATGCCAAAATTTTTTCCGGAGGAAATTGCAAATACCGGTATAACCTTACCTTCCATTACAGCTTTTTTGAAGTTTTCGTTTATCACGGCTTCATCGATTTTTTCACCTTCCAGATATTTATCAAGCAGTTCGTCATCTGTTTCCACGATGGTTTCGATTAGTTCATTATGGTGACGTTCGATCTGATTCTTGATGTTTTCATCTATTGGAATCTTATTACCTGTAAAATTTTTCTCTTTATATTCATATGCCTGATTTTGAAGTATATCGGCGACTTTTGAGAAATTTTCACCGCTGTTCAGCGGAACGGTTACAGGTACAAGTTTTAACCCGTATTCATTTTTGACATCTTCAATAACTTTAGAATAATCTATATTTTCAAGATCCAATTTATTTAATATGAGAAATGCAGGTTTAGGATTTTTACCAAGTAATTCTATTACTAATTCGGTTGGAGCCTGCACTCCTGATTTTACATCGATAACTAGAAGTGCACTATCTATTACTTTGATTGCGGCCTGTGTTTGTCCTATGAAATCCATGTATCCGGGACAGTCTATAATGTTTATATTAAAATCTTTCCATTTATAATTAAGTATGCTTGAGTTTATACTGAAACCTTTTTTGGTTTCCAGCGGGCTGAAATCCGAAGTCGTATTTTTTGCTTCTATGGTTCCAAGCCTATCGATTGATTTGGAATTGAATAAAATGCATTCTGCAAGTGTAGTTTTCCCGGTTCCATTTCCAGAGATAAGCCCAATAACTTTATTGTTAGAGCAACTCTTACCATTCATTAGCATCCTCCCCGAAAGTGTCAGATTTTTTAGATAGTACTTAAGCCGCAATAAAGCAATAGAAGAAATATACCATAAAAATTTTTTTGTGTAAAAACAATATTGACACGCCTGCGGAGCCCGAAATTGACCATGGTTCATGATTATATTTTTGAAGTTGGTTATATGATATAATCTAAAGTTGTTTATTTTTAATGCCGAAAATATAAAATAATTTATTTTAAAGATAATTAAAATCAAGTAGTCAGGAGGTTGATATGTTACCAGGTGTAATTGCTGCAATTGCAGTGATATTTGGAATAGTAATACTGTTAGTTATAATCGCAATAGGCGTATATAATTCTATAGTATCACTAAGAAACAAAGTAGATAACTCGTGGCATCAAATCGATGTGCAGTTGCGTAAAAGATATGATCTGATACCGAATCTGGTTGAAACGGTCAAGGGGTACGCAGCGCATGAAAGAGAAACCCTGGAAAAAGTAATAAGCGCGAGACAGATGGGAATTGATGCCAAGACAGTAAAAGATCAGGCTAAAGCCGAAAATATGATAGCCGGGACCTTAAAATCATTATTTGCATTATCCGAAAATTACCCCAATCTTAAAGCTGACCAGCATTTTTCAAGATTAATGGAACAGTTGAATGGTATTGAAAGCAATATTGCATATGCCAGACAGTTTTATAATGATATGGTTATGAAACTTAATACCAGAATACAGACTTTTCCGGGAAATATGTTCGCCCGAATGTTTAATTTCACTACCCGCGATTATTTTGAAATAGAGGAAGCTGCAGCCAGGGAACCGGTCAAGGTCCAGTTCTAGAAAAATAGTTTAGAAAAAGGTGTGATTTAAGTAATGTATGAACAAATCGCCAGCAACAGGGCAAAAACTGTATTTATAATAATAGGGTTTGTTGTTTTTATAACTGCTATAGGATTCGCAGTGGGCTATTATGTCGACTATCGCTATGGGATAAATAGGAGTAATTCCATACTGTTTATGGTAATTGCTTTAATATTGGCAACTATTATGAGTTTTTCCAGTTATTATTACAGCGATAAAATAGTACTTAGCCTCACACGGGCAAGACCTATATCCAGAGAGGAAGATCCAAGGATATATTATATGGTGGAAGGGCTCACGATAGCAGCGGGGCTGCCTATGCCCAGAATATATACGATAGAGGATGAAGGAATGAACGCATTTGCCACCGGTCGAAATCCCCAGCACAGCGTAATAGTTTTTACCAGCGGCCTGCTTGATAATTTAAATGATGAGGAACTCAAAGGAGTAATATCTCACGAGCTTTCTCATATAAAGAATTACGACATACTGCTTGGAACAATAGTGGTAGTTCTGGTAGGAATGGTGACTATAATAAGTAATATTATATTACGCAGCTTTATTTTCGGAGGCAGGGGAAGGAGATCCAGTAAAAGTTCAGGTGGAAATCTAATAACCGTTATCTTTCTTGTAGTGGGAATAGCGCTTTTGATATTATCACCGATAATTGCTACTCTGATAAGACTGGCAATAAGCAGAAACAGAGAATTTTTAGCTGATTCGACCGGTGCCCTGGTTTCAAGGTATCCGGCAGGACTGGCGAGTGCGCTGAGAAAAATAAGCAGTCACAGTGCTGTTAAAACAGCAAATAGTGCGACTGCGCATCTTTTTATCGCCAATCCGATCGCAGGTAAATCAAAAGCATTCTTTAGTAATTTATTCAACACGCACCCTCCTGCCGAGGAAAGGATCAGAAGGCTGGAAAGCATGTCTTTGGGAGTGGGTGTAAAATAACCGGAGGTGTTTTAATAATATGGAAAAAGGAACATTAAAAGTAAAGTCGGGGCTTGCCCAGATGCTTAAGGGTGGAGTAATAATGGATGTCACCTCTGTGGAACAGGCAAAAATTGCAGAGGAAGCAGGAGCAGTATCGGTAATGGCGCTGGAAAGGATACCGGCGGATATAAGAGCTACCGGCGGCGTAGCAAGGATGACCGACCCTGAAATAATATTAAAGATCATGGATGCCGTTTCCATTCCTGTAATGGCAAAAGCAAGAATAGGACATTTTGCGGAGGCACAGATCCTGGAGTCCATTGGCGTAGATTATATAGATGAGAGTGAAGTACTGACTCCGGCAGACGAGAAGTATCATATAAACAAGTGGAACTTTAAGGTTCCATTTGTATGCGGTGCCACGAATCTGGGAGAAGCTTTAAGAAGAATAGGTGAAGGTGCCGCGATGATAAGGACAAAAGGGGAAGCCGGTACCGGGGACGTCATAGAAGCAGTAAAACATATGAGGTGTATAAAAGATGAGATTGTAAAAGTTGCTTCACTGCCCAGGGAGGAGCTTATGACGATATCAAAAGAAATGGGTGCTCCTTACGATCTTGTGATATATGTCCATGAGAACAAGAATTTACCGGTGGTGAATTTTTCTGCCGGTGGAATATCAACTCCTGCTGATGCCGCAATGATTATGCAGCTTGGTGCGGACGGTATTTTCGTAGGTTCGGGGATTTTTAAATCAGAAAATCCTTCAAAGATGGCTCAGGCTATTGTCGAAGCTACTACTCATTATAATAATCCCGAAGTTCTTGCAAGAGTCTCCAGGGGGCTGGGAAATCCGATGAAAGGAACTGCCGTATCGACACTTTCGAAAGAGGAAGTAATCTCGAATAGAGGATGGTAAAAAGAAGTGGGCATAACAGCAGGCGTTCTTTCCCTACAGGGAGCTTTTAAAGAACATATGAATAGATTGAGAGAATGCGGGGTATCCGCGGTGGAAATAAGATTTCCGGAACAGCTTGAAAAAATCGATGGACTTATTATCCCGGGTGGCGAGAGTACCACCATAAATAAATTACTTGAAAAATACAAATTTAAAGATAGCCTTGATAAGTTCAACAGAAAACATAAACCAATCTTCGGTACCTGTGCCGGTTTGATCCTGCTGGCAAAAAACATCGAAAGGGAAGACAGGGGCCTGGGCTACATAGATATCGAAGTACGGAGAAATGCATATGGACGTCAGGCAGATAGTTTTGAGGAACTGCTTGATTTAAGTCTTGATAAGGGTGAGAACGGCGGCAAATTCAAATCTGTTTTTATAAGAGCACCAAAAATTGTAAGCGCAGGCAAAGAAGTCGTGATTTTAGCAAGATATAATGAGGATAGGGTACTGGCAAGAGAAAATAATGTCATGGTTTGTGCTTTTCATCCCGAGCTTACGGATGATCTCAGGATACATAAATATTTTATAAATATGATTAAAAATTATAAAGGAGAGAATTGATGTCCGGTCATTCAAAGTGGCATTCAATCAAACATAAGAAAGCTAAGGAAGATGCAAAGAGGGGCAATATGTTCGGTAAACTTAGCAGAAATATAATTGTAGCGGTAAAAGAAGGAGGAGGAAGCGATCCCAGAGACAATATAACTCTTGCCAATGCAATTGCAAAAGCCAAAGAATATAATATGCCTCAGAGCAATATAGAGAGGGCAGTTAAAAAAGGAACCGGTGAAATAGAGGGAGGAAATTTTGAGAGCATTCTTTACGAAGGTTATGGTCCCGGCGGGATAGCTATAATAGTAGAAGTAATGACAGAGAACAAAAACAGAACCGCTTCGGATGTAAGAAATATTTTAAGCAGATATAACGGAACACTGGGCGAGAGTGGAAGTGTGAGCTGGCAATTCGAAAGAAAAGGTATGATCATAGTAGAGCAAAGTGAAGTCCAAAATGAGGAAGAATTTATGCTCAGTATGATTGACAGCGGAGCTGAAGATATCGGTGAAGATGATGATGTATATGAAATTAAAACTCCTCCCGTTGAATTTATAAAAGTCAGGGAAGCTCTCGAAAAAAATAAGATAAATATAAAATCCAGTGAACTGGGGCTTATACCCAAATCAACTATTAAATTGTCTAAAGAAGAAAGCGTCAAAGTACTGAAACTGCTCAACGCACTTGATGAACACGATGATGTCCAGAATGTGACCTCCAATCTTGAAATCTCGGATGAGATATTAAGCGAAGTATAGATATTTAAAAATGACTGATGATAGAATAAGAATATTAGGAATAGACCCGGGACTGGAGACTACAGGAGTAAGTATACTGGACATAAGAAAAGGAGATTACTGTCCCGTATATTCTGATTGTATCATCACAAAAAAGACCAGGCCCATTTGTGAAAGATTAGAGGAGATCTACACAACAATCAATCAATTAATCAAAAAGTTTTGCCCTGATTGCCTGGCAATAGAAGAGATTTTTTTCAATATGAATGTCAAGTCGGCTATGGACGTTGGTCAGGCAAGAGGTGTCTCTATTCTTGCAGGGAGTATCAATAATCTGGAGATATACGAGTACACCCCTCTTGAAGTAAAACAGGCTATTGTTGGTTATGGTAAAGCAACAAAGAAGCAGATAAAATATATGTTAAAGGTTATTTTAAGAATTGAAGATGATTTCTTTCCTAAAAAAGACGATGCATGGGATGCAATGGCGATATCGGTTTGTCATGCCAACAATAAAAAGTTTCAAGATAAGGTTAAGGCTATTAAAAATTACTGACAGGTTATATGATTGCAAAGATATTCGGTAAAATAATAAAAAAATCTCCGTCGAGCATTCTGGTATTGACCGGAGGAATAGGATTCGAGATATTGATTTCAAGCAGAACTTTCGAAAAGATACCGGAAGCAGGTTCGGAAGTGGAACTTGATATATATACTCATGTAAGAGAAGATGAATTAAAACTGGTAGGTTTCCTTGACCTCTCGGATAAGAATTTTTTCTTAAAGCTTATAAACGTTTCCGGCATATCGATTAAAATAGCGTTAAGCGCCCTGTCTATATACAGTGGAGAGGAACTTGGAAGTATAATCTTGACGAGAGAAGTCGATCTTTTGAGAAGGATTCCGGGAATTGGCCTTAAACTTGCTGAGAGGATGATAGTGGAACTAAAAGATAAGCTTGAAGATGTAAAGATAGCAGGGGCCATTCGTTCGGGTCTGGAAGAAAATGAAAAAATATATGAAGTGAAACAGGCCCTTAAAACTCTGGGGTATAATTCCAGAGAGATAGGAAAGGCTATATTAAAGCTGAGTGCCGATATTGTAGAAAAAGAAAAAATAGAAGTTATACTTAAGATGGCCCTTAAGGAAATTTAAAATAATGATCGGGTAAATCAAATGACAGAGAAAAATGAAGAAAATAACGATATAAATCCCAAACATATAAAGGTCGATATCGAGCTGGACAAGAGTCTTCGCCCCAGATCCATATCTGAATTTATAGGACAGGAAAAAATAGTAGAAAATCTTCTGGTATTCATCAAATCTGCCAGAAAAAGGAAAGAGCCATTGGACCATGTTATTCTGTCCGGTCCTCCGGGTCTTGGTAAAACATGCCTGGGAGAAATAATTGCAAATGAGATGGGAGTCGGTTTCAGAATCACTTCCGGTCCGGCTATTGAAAGAGCAGGGGACCTGGCTGCGATCCTTACCAATCTTGAGAAATTCGATGTCCTGTTTGTTGATGAGATACACAGGTTGAACAGGAGCGTAGAGGAGATTTTATATCCGGTCATGGAAGACTATAAGCTGGATATAATAATAGGAAAGGGTCCCTCGGCGAAATCCATAAGGATCGATATTGCACCTTTTACAATTATTGGCGCGACAACAAGGATAGGCCTTGTGGCTTCACCTTTAAGGGACAGATTCGGGGTGAATATTAGATTGGATTATTATGACAAGAGAAGTATCATCAAAATTATCGAAAGATCCGCAGCAATACTTGGCATAGAAGTAACCGAAGAAGGTGCCGAAGTCATTGCCGGAAGGAGCAGGGGGACGCCAAGGATCGCAAACCGATTACTTCGTAGAGTCAGGGATTATGCGCTTATGTCCAATGACAGTGTGGTGGATAAAGAGATAGCCGAAAAAGCGCTGGGCAGACTTGATATAGATAAACTGGGCCTGGATGTAGTGGATAAAAAAATTTTACATACACTGGTCCTAAAATTCGATGGCGGACCGGTAGGAGTAGGAACCATAGCGGCCTCAATAGGTGAAGAAGTTGATACTGTCGAAGATGTTTACGAACCATATCTTTTACAGCTTGGATTTGTGAAAAGGACCTCAAAGGGCAGGGTTGCAACCGGCCTGGCTTTTAAGTATATGGGAGTAAAAAAAGAAACAGATCCAGCTCTTTTTGATAGCTTACCCGAAAATGAAGATTGAATTATTCGATTACGAACTTCCCCGGAAATTTATAGCTCAAGAACCTCTTCCCCGAAGAGATGAATCAAAGCTTTTGATACTGGATAGAAAAACGGGCAATATAAAACATGATATTTTTTATAATATCTCCGACTATTTTGATAAAGGAGATGTCCTGGTAGTAAATGAAAGCAAGGTCATACGCTGCAGGATCATGGGAAAAAAAGAAGGAACCGGTGCAAATATTGAATGCTTTGTACTGAGCAGGATCAAGAATAATCAATACATGGTATTGATTAAACCATCTAAAAGAGTTAAAACTTCGGATAAAATAGCCATAAGCAGCAAATATTTTTTTACTGTAAAAACCAAATTAGACTATGGCCGGGCAATCGTTGAATTCAATCACTCTGTTGGTCCAATTTTTAAGCAATATGGCAGGATACCGCTTCCACCTTATATAAAAAGCGATAATATAGACGAATCACGTTATCAGACTATATATGCCGGAAGGGAAGGTTCTTCTGCTGCTCCTACCGCAGGCCTTCATTTTTCGGATGAATTGATAAAGAGATTAAAAAGCAGGGGTGTAATAATAGCAAAACTTGGTCTTGAGATAGGGTTGGACACGTTCAGACCAATAACGGCAGATGAAATAGAAAAACATAGGATGCACAGTGAACATTATTATATCAATCAGGCAGAAGCGCGAAAGATCAGACATGCAAAGGAGAAAGGGAAAAGGACCATTGCGGTAGGTACAACTTCAGTCAGAGTTCTGGAAACCCTGATGACGAGATACAGTAAGATAACAGGAGACAGCGGAATGACCGATATTTTTATATATCCCGGATATGAGTTCAAAGCAGCAGATTGGATAATCACCAATTTCCACCTTCCGCGCTCAACTCTTCTGGTAATGGTGTCCGCTTTCGCAGGAAGAGAGAACATTTTGAATGCATACGAGAAGGCAAAGCAAAATAGTTATAGATTTTATAGTTTTGGGGACTGCATGTTAATAAAATGAGACTCTTTGATTTTCTAAAGGGGATTTTTTATAGGTCTATAATATTTTTCAAAACTGTTATAATGTAATGTTTAAAAAATTTAAAATACAGAGGTCACCTAAATTAAATAAATAAACGCCAGCATATGGAGGGGAAAATATGGATCTAAAAAAATATCGATACAAACCGGAGGTAAAAATTGGGTAATACAATAATGTGGGCCCTGATAATCTTTGTTGCAAGAATTATAGATGTTAGTCTTGGTACCATCAGGGTAAATATGATAATAAGAAGAAAGAAAGCCATTGCTGCTATGATAGGTTTTGTCGAGGTTACCATATTTATATCGGTAATCGTAAGATTGATCAAAAATATCGACAATATTTATGGGATACTTGCTTATGGGGCCGGCTTTGCGGTGGGAACAGTTGTAGGTATATTGATATCCGAAAAATTATCCCGTGATTTAGTAAGTACAAATATTATTTCCAGAAAACATAATGAGGAAATAAAGGAATTACTTTTAAAAGAGGATTTTGGATTCACCTGTTATAAAGGTGCCGGCAGAGAGGGAGAGGTGGAGATCATTAATGTGGTTTGCAGCCATGTCAGTCTTCAAAGATTGAACAAATTAATACATAACCGGGATTCGGGTGCTTTTGTAGTCAGTTATATGCTTGACAGGATACGTGGAGGATTTATCCGGGGATTAAAGAAAAAGTAATAGATGATAAGAAACAATTTGATTTTAAGCTTCTATTATTCAATATCAGATATACCGTAAAGAATAAGCATACAGAGAGCCTATATAAATTCCGGTTTACAAATGAAATGAAAGTATTAAGATAATAAAAAGTTAAAATAAAACATTGATTTTAAAAAGGGGTGCGTTAAAAGATGAAAGGAGATTCCACGAATTGTGAACCTCCTCAAAAGAGTATCAATTCAAATTCATATAAGAAGACCATAGGGCCGATATCAAATCTGGAAGAGCACCTGAAGCCCGACTGGTGGAAAAATATTTTTAACTCAACTTATTTAAAGACCGACGGCGATGTTGTAGACGATAAACAAATCACCAAAAAAGAAGTAGACATATTTGCAAAAATTCTTAATTTATCCCCCGAAGACAGAATACTGGATTTGTGTTGCGGGCAGGGCAGGCATTGTATAGAGCTTGCAAACAGAGGTTTCAAGCATGTCGAAGGGCTTGACCGATCGCATTATCTTATCCAGAGGGCAAAAAAGGAAAGTACTACAATAAAGTTCAGGGAAGGTGACGCAAGGAAGCTGCCTTATGCTCCGGATACATTTGACGCAGTTATGATTCTGGGAAATAGTTTTGGTTATTTCGAAACTTCCAAGGAAGATATGATGGTGCTTAAAGAAGTCCTGAGGGTACTAAAACCCTGGGGGAGATTCTTAATTGATTTATCCGACGGAGAATATTTAAAAGAAAATATGAAATCGAGGTCATGGGAGTGGATAGATAAAAAGTTTTTTGTATGCCGTGAACGGTCACTTTCTTTTGATAAAACCCGTTTGATCTCAAGGGAGATAATAAATGATGTCGATAATGGAGTCGTAACGGATCAATTTTATGCCGAGAGGCTATACACCAAGGAAGAAATAATCGAATTTCTAAAACAAGCAGGATTCAGCAATATTACGTCAAATGGGACGTTAAGACCTGATTCAAAAAGAAATCAAGATCTGGGTATGACCGAAAGAAGGATAATCATATCTGCTGTTGCCAAGAAGGAATGGTCACCGGTAAAGGTAAAAAAATCCCTTTTAAAAAATGTTGCCGTTTTACTGGGCGACCCCAATAGAATAGATATTTTAAAGCCATTATATATGTTTGATGATGATGACCTGTATACTATAGATCAATTAAAAGATTCTCTGAGAGATATCGGAAAAAACGATGACTACAGATTTCATTATCTTGATAACCATGAGACCATGATCAGAGATCTCATCAAATTACAGGAAAAAGGCAGAATTGATTTTGCATTCAACCTTTGTGATGAAGGTTATTACAACGATGCAAGAAAGGAACTTCATGTGCCTGCCTTACTGGATATTCTGGGAATTCCGTATACTGGGTCCGAACCCCAGTGTCTTGCCCATTGCTATGACAAATCACTGGTAAGAGGTATTGCAGAAGAAATGGGTATTCCTACTCCACAGGCTTTCTTTATAAAATCCGGAGATACTTCATTCGAAGTACCCTTTGATTTCCCTATGTTTATAAAACCCAATTTTGGTGACTCTAGTTTTGGCATAACACAGAGGAACGTGGTTTATAATATCGAAAAGACTCTGAATGTGATTTCTGAAATCCGGGACAAACTTGGGTATGACAAACCGATTCTAATCGAGGAATTTCTTTCAGGCAAAGATCTAAGTGTGGGGATAATCGGTAACTTTCCTGATTCTTATATGATTCTACCGATAATCGAAGAAGATTACTCGGAACTGCCTGCTGATCTTCCCAGGATCTGTGGTTATGAAGCAAAATGGCTTCAGGACTCGCCTTACTGGAAGATTAAGTCCATACCTGCAGAATTACCTGCGGAAACCGAAAGATTTATTATAGATTGTTCGCTGAGGTTATTCGAAAGACTTGGATGCAGAGATTATGCACGTCTTGACTGGAGGCTGACCGATAAAGGGAAACCAAAATTATTGGAAGTCAATCCAAATCCGGGATGGTGCTGGGATGGTCATCTGGCTAAAATGTCAAAGATAAGAGATATACCATACAGCAGCATGCTTCTAATGATTTTAAAAGAAGCCGAAAAAAGGTTCAAATCACTGGAAAAGACTGATTTATCGAATTCAATAAAATCAATAGTAAAATAAATAGAAGTACCATATTCTGCTCTTGATATCGTAAATAAACCGTTGCTCAATCCTTCGAGATTACTTTTTTAAAGGAAATCCTGATACTACTAAATTTCGAAAATACAATATATCATATAGCATATCAAAAAATAATTTATGGTAATATCCAAAAAAAATAATGTTAGCCATAAGAATATATAAAGGAATAAAAAATTTATAAAAAGGAGAATAGGAGTGGAAAATCAAGAAATAAATAAAATTTGTCAGTTATGCAAAAAACATAAGAAAAAAAGTGAATTACTTCCTCTTGGATTGATAGATCCTGAATTATTTGATTTCATTAAAGAGAAATATCCGGAATGCTCTGATCAAGGTTATATATGCAGAAATGATCTTAGTAATATAAGGCTTAAATATGTTGAAGAAGTTTTAAGAAAGGAAAAAGGTGAGCTTTCGGTTCTTGAAAAAGGAGTATTCGACAGTCTAAAGGAACAGGAAACGATTGCCAGGAATATTAATACCGAGTTTGAGGAACAATTGACACTGGGACAGAAATTATCAGATAAAATTGCAACATTTGGTGGGAGCTGGAAGTTTATAATGATTTTTTTTGCAATTATCGTCGTCTGGATGATTATAAATTCAGTAAGTCTTGCCGGGAAAAATTTCGACCCTTATCCTTTTATACTCCTGAATCTTGTACTTTCCTGTCTGGCTGCAGTACAGGCCCCTGTGATACTTATGAGTCAGAACAGGCAGGAAGCCAAAGACAGATTGAGATCCAGGAACGATTATATCGTAAATCTGAAGGCTGAACTTGAGATAAGAAGTTTGAATGAAAAGATGGAGAATCTATTGGTTTATCAGTGGCAGAGGTTAATGGAAATACAAAAAATACAGACTGATATAATGAATGAGTTATCCGAAAAAAGCAGACGAAGAAATCCCTAGAATGAGATAGTAAAAATAATATTTTAAGTGTTAATATAAACAATTTCATATAAAATTTATGTCATTTTTTAAGGTTTTAAAAAAGGATTCAAAGTCTTCTGCAAGAGCCGGTTTATTGACTACAAGCAGGGGAACCATCCAAACACCCGTGTTTATGCCGGTTGGTACCAAAGCAACGGTAAAAGCGGTTACCAGCGATAATCTTTATGAAGCAGGGTGCAATATCGTACTTGGAAATCTCTATCATCTGTATCTTCAGCCGGGAATCGAAGTCTTAGAGAAAGCGGGAGGTATTCATAAATTCATGAACTGGGAGAGAAGTATCCTGACCGACAGCGGGGGATTCCAGGTATTCAGCCTCAGCGGAATAAGAAAAATTACAGATGAAGGTGTTGAGTTCAGATCCATCATAGATGGGTCAAGCCATTTTTTTACACCGGAAAATGTTATAAAAATGCAAAGCCGCATCGGTTCAGATATCATGATGGTCCTTGATGAATGCATACCTTTCAATGAAGATTATGATTATACTTTTGGAGCGGCAAAAAGAACCATAGACTGGGCAAAAAAATCGCTTGAAGTTAAAAGTAAAATGGATTTTAATAAGAACGCCAGAATATTCGGTATAGTACAGGGAGGATTCATCAAGGACCTGAGAAAACTCTGCGCCGAAACTATTTCCGGAATGGATTTTGATGGAACAGCAATCGGAGGATTAAGCGTGGGTGAAAAAAGAGACCTGACTATTGAGATGCTGAACTATACGGTTGAATTTTTAAATAATAAAAAACCGCTGTATTTTATGGGTATAGGGGATCCGGTAGGAATAATCGAAGCAATAAGAAGCGGAATC